>JBBQPD010000499.1:0-5204 GCA_038331535.1 Gemmatales bacterium
CAACGAGCCGCGACCGTCAGGGAGCGCGGGGCTAGCGCTCCCTGACGGTCGCGGCTCGTTTAACTAATTTCTGCTGGGAGTTGGGCCGCGATTCACTTCGACGCCTTTACCTTGATCGACACCTTACCGACCGGCACCGAAAACTGGGCCGGCAGCTCCTTCGCTCCCATAGCCGGGACGGCGATCAAGGTGATGCGCAGCGGCTTGGTCGAATCCAGTTTCCCTTGACGGCCCAGCTCGGCCACGGTCCGGGTCAGGTCCAGGTTGAACTCTTGCGGATCGCGCTGCGTCGTCGGTGCAAACGCAAACGCGCACACGAAGTGCGGATCGTCGATCGAGGTTGCGCGGGTCGCATCGTCCTTGTTCAGGAACACCCGGACGCCTTCGATCTGCTCGCGCTCCTTCGGCGGGACGACGCCGCCGAGGACGAGATGAACGGCGACTTTCGGAGCCGGCTTGGCGGCGGCGGCGAGGGCAGACCGAATCTCGGCCGTCGGCTCCACGGCGACGGTCAACGGCTTCTCGGTGAGGGCCATTTTGTCCTCGGGTTTGTCGGCCGCGGCAGCCGCAGCCAAGCTAACTGCCAATCCGAGGTGAATAAGCTCGGCGAACATGGGAAATCCTCCGGCGTGGAATGGTACATCTCATTATACGCACGCCCCCATGCCGGGTTTGCCGCTTGCGGCTTCGCGGCGCCAGACCGCCAAGCCGCAAGCGACAACACCCACCCGCGCTCACTCCTTCGGAGCGGCGGCAATCAGCTTGATCTCGGACGGGGCCAGCTCCTGCACGGTCCCCTTGTACGCATCGTCGCGGTCCGGGAAGAGCGGCGCGACCACGATCTGGACGTTGAGCGTCTCTTCCGCCCCAAACGCCTGGTCGCCGTACAGGCGATGCAGCGTGTGAGTGGCATCGACAAACAGGGTCACGGTGCCGTCGTCCTTGTGTTCCGGCTTCTTGTCCTCCTTGTGTTCGGGCTTCTTGTCCTCTTTGTGTTCCGGCTTCTTTTCGTCCTTGTGTTCCGGCTTCTTCTCGCCATGCGGGCCGTGGAAGAAGGTGAAGCTGGTCACGTAGTGGGGATCGCTAACCAGCAGGTCGGCGCTGGGCTTCTCGGCGTTGATGAACACCGACACCCGCACATTCTGCGTCATGGGCACCTTGACGCCGAGCAGCTCCAGCTGGATGGTGCTGGCGCGCGGGTCCGTGGCGCCGGCCGTCACTCGGCCGATGGTCGCGGCCGCGCCTTCCTTCGGGCTGAGCGCGAACACCACTGCGGCCCCGACCGTCTTCCGCTCCTTCGTGCCCGGGCCTTCGACGACGACCGCCTCCGGCAGTTGGGGGACAGGCCCGACCTTCGCCGTCACGGTGAACTTGTCGTAGGTGTAGCCCAGCGTCGTCGAATTGGACGTCTGCGAGACTTTCAGCCCCTTCCCGCAGAAGTCCTTGAACTCGTGATTGAGCCAAGCGGGGGCCGTGGGCAGTCCCTTGGGGTGCTTGTGGATCCAGGCCGAATAGAGCCGATCGCAGTTGCAGTGGTGCATCCAGAAGATGGCGTCCGTCGGCGACCCGCCGGTGCCCATGTCGCCGCCGATCCAGTTGTGAATGAAGTTGTGCGGCTGCGACTCCAGCTGGCCGCTGCCGTTGGCGGTGCCGCCGAAGGCGGGGAAACTGGCGATGTTCAGAATGTTGTTGATGACCGTCGGGCTGACGAACTGGTTGAACGACGGCGTCGGGATCGGCTGCCCCTGCGTCACCGTGCGGTTCATGTCGAGCAGCGGGGCTTGCCAGAACGGTGCCGGGATGGTCGGCGCTTTCGACCAGTTCCAGTACGGCAGGGCGAAGCCCGCGTCGCCGCTGAGCTTGCTGACGATCTGCTCGAAGAAGTAGACGTACATGCGATGCCAGGGCCAGATGTACCAGTTGCCGTGCTGGCACTTGTTGAAGCCGCCGTTGACCGTGCCGTGGATGGCCGTCCAGTTGGCCCAGGTCTCGCAGGCCGGAATGTTCGCGTTCGGATCTTTCATGATCGCGACGGCCTTCTTCAAGGCCACGAGGTCCGGACTGTTCGCTTTCAGGGTGGCGATGTCCTTGCGGACACGCGGGGCGGCCTGGACGACCGGTTTCGGCTCGTCGGCGCGGACGAGTCGTCCAGCCAGTCCCAGGCCGGCGGTCGCGCCGGCGACCGTGTGCAGGAAATCGCGTCGGGTGGTGCTCATGGTGCAGTCCTCTGTGTGTAATCGAAACGGTGTAGATCGCCGCAGTGCTATCGGGAAGAGCGGGTCCGAGGATGGATGATGCGGCAGCGCGCGATCGTTGTAAAGGGAAGCTCTGGGGTAGCTGCGGGGTAGGTTGGGATGTGGATACGACTTCGCAGATACATGGCGACGGTCAGGCAATCAACACCGCTTCCACCGCATCGTACCAGGCCACCATCTGTTCGACGACCTGGTCCAGGAGTTCATTCGTCAGAGAGACGATCTTCGCCTTTTTTTGGTGGATGAGCTTTGGCACGCTGTCGTTCACGACCGGCTCGGCAAGCCAGGAGAAATACGCCTGCTCCTCGCGCATGGTAAACAGGAACAGACAAACCGGGTAGGTAAACTTTCGCATTCCTTGAAACTGGCCCATCGTGGGTCCGAGCACCTTGTTCGCGACAGCTGGCGTTACGGAAGACGACACGCCGCGGAGGAGGACGCCGAACATGAGGCGCATCGGTTTGTCTTCGCGGTCGATGTAGACGTGGAAGTCCAGGCCGGTGTCCTTCTTCGTCTCCACGATCGTCAGGTCACCCCGGCGGGTGAGGATGATGGTCGCGAGCGCACGGACCTGGTCGGCGATAAACTGTTCTTTTGTCTCATTCGTCACCGCCACACCTCAGTTCAGGAAAGACGACGCTGGCCGCGCCATGTCGCGGCCCTGCCAGAACGCCCGAACTTCTTCCCACAGCCGCCGTAGCGTGTCGCACGTCAATTCATGCGCGGTGGAGATCGACGGGATCGTTTCGGCCATCGCGCCATGCACCGAGACGATGAAGGCTCGCTCCTCACTCTCGTGTACGCCGACGATGTAAGTAGGAGCCGGGAACGCGACCATTCGACGGACGTCTTTCTCCGCTACCTCGACACGGAGACGTGGGGGCGACTGCGTCTTCGTGAACCCCTTACGAGTTGTTTTCACTTGGGCGAAGAAGAAAGGCGTCTTCGCGCCCGCGCCTACCAGTTCGACCAGGAAATCGAACGTCTCGCACTTTTCGCCGAGATAATGCGGCCAGAAGTAGGGCAAGTCCACGTCGGAGCGGCAGACGCGGGCCAGGCGCGCGAACGCGATGGCCTCTCCCCGCCCGCCGATGACCTCCGTGATTCCCATGCAATTCTTTGACCGTCGTTATGGCCGGCTTGATACTGCCGGTTGCATTCTGCATTCTACGAGTCCCTCCCGCCGGATAGAATGGGTGCAGGCGGCCCCCTGGACGAGAGGGCGGTAGGGAGGGACCGATGACGAGGGCCATAGGGTGAACCGGCTCGAATTGCGACAGCTTGCGGAGGACCGAATTGCCGACGCCGCAATTTTGTTGGCTTCCGGCCGTTGGACGGGAGCCTATTACCTGGCTGACTACGCCCTGGAGTGCGGGCTGAAGGTGTGCATCGCCAGCCTGACGAATCAAGACGACTTCCCGCGCGATCGCAAGTTCGTGGAGGAGTGCTACACGCACAATCTCGAAAAGTTGCTCAAGGCCGCGGGCCTCAAGGCGGCCCTTGATGCAGACACGTTGACGAATCCCACGTTCGCCGGTCACTGGGGAATTGCGCGCGATTGGCAGGAATCGAGCCGGTACGAGCAAAAGACGCAAGTGGAGGCTCAAAAACTCTTCGACGCGATCACGAATAACCCGGACGGAGTATTGCCGTGGATACGACTACGCTGGTAAGTGACATGACCGAAGACGGCCGGCGAATCGTCGAGCACTTGACACAAGACGGCTTCGAGGTGACGGCGGCCTTTTGGCTGAAGAAGGCCGAAGATAGCCAATGGTATTTCTACATCGCGTCGCCGGTGGCTGAGAGCGAACACTTGAACGAGGCCTATAGCCGGCTTTTTCTCCTCATCCGGCGCATGTCTCCGCCACTCTGGATAGACCCTCTTGAGGTCCGGCTGATCGGGTCGAGCAATCCGCTTGCCAGGGATGTGCTTGCCATTCATCACGGCGCGCACGGCCCGAAAGAGAGACCGATCCGCTGGGGTGGTACGCAGCTTGGTAATGTGCGCGTCGAGGAAGCGTTCCTGCATCCGCTAGTGGCGGCGGCGAGTATTTAGAGAGAATCCCAGCGGGAGTAATCCGACGGGAGCATTTTCAGAATTGATAATCGCTGCATTTCCAACTTCGAGGGAAAAATGGCAAGCTACTACATCACTGAAACGCCCGACGTGGACTGGACGCGGGTCAACTGGGATAACCTGACGGAGTATAAATATCGCCACGAAAGCACTGAAGGCTACCCGGTAGCTCAGGAGGAATTCGACCGTCGTTGCCAGGCGAATCAGCCGGCCGTCATGTGGCGCTTCGACGATAACCAGAGTCCCCCAACGGAAGTTGCGCGGTGTAACGTCTGACTGCATCTGGGTTGTGGAATAGTCATTCGACCAAGCGACGCGGCCCGACCGATAGTCTCCGTCAGGTCTATGTGCCCAGCTGGTCAAGAAACCGTTTGAGGCGGTCGTAAGCCGTCGTGGGAGTGACGGCGGCAGGTTGCTGCGTACGCCGGCCGTGCGCCACCCAATTGCGATAGCGTCGAACCTGATTGACTTGCTCGATGAGGCTGGCGTCGAACTCCTTGAAAGGTTCCAGCACTTTGAAGAAGCTGCCGTGCGCGATGCCTTCTTTCATCTCGTCGAGGGCACGCCTTATGGCCACATGACTCAGCCGCGGCGGCAACTTCGCCTCCACGTCGGCAAGAACCCGCTCGCGAATGGCGGCCTCAAACACGGAGAAAAAGCAGGAGCACGCACAGGTCGTCGAGATCGTCAAGGACCGCTTGCGAGTCATTGAGGATTTCTGCGGAAGTAAGATCTTTAAGGTGGTCGTCGCGCCCGAGGTCGCCAGCCCACGGTAAGTTGTTCCAGTGCTTTTCGCCCAAACGCCCCAACGTGCGCGCCAGCCGACGCGCCGATTCATACCAGTGCCAGGCGTCGGCAAGGGAAGCAAT
>JBBQPD010000500.1:0-5204 GCA_038331535.1 Gemmatales bacterium
CGTTCCGCGAGCGCTGGGCTGTGGATGTGGTGACGCTCGCGGCTAAACGAAGAACTACCGCGCGTTTTCTTCGCGCTGACGTTGTTCGTCTCCCTGATTGTGATCGGCTTCTATCTCTTCAAAAGCGACAACTACGGCGGCTGGAGCAACGGCCCGCGCTGGCTGATGTGGCTCACCCCACTCTGGCTGCTTGCCGCGCTGCCGGCACTGGACTGGCTTGCCGCGCGGCGCTGGGGCCGCGGCCTGGCGCTGACGCTGCTGGTGCTGTCGGTGCTGTCGGCCCACTATTACAGTTGGAACCCCTGGCGGCATCCCTGGATCTATAATTACCTCGACGCCCAGGGAAAGATTCCCTACGACCACCCGCCGGCCGCCCCATAACCGCCTTCTTCGAGGGACCATGTCCGTACACGATTCAACGCCGCCACCGGAGTCTAACGCCGGGCAGATCACTGCAAAGTTATTGTCGTCAGAAAGCGGCATCACGACGGAACCCGCAGCCGCTCTGCCGCAGCCGACAGCTCCAGCGAAGCCGCACCCCGGTTTCTGGTGGTCCGTGTTGTGGTGCATCGGCTTTTTGTTGGTGACGCAGGTGCCCGGCGCCGTAGTCGCATCGGCGATCTTTATCGTTTACACGATGACGAACCCCGCCGCGGCCAAGTCGGCCGACGAACTGATCGCATCTCCCATCGCTTCCACCGCCCTGGCGGCGGCCTTCCTCGTTACGGAAATCCTGGTCATCGGCGTATCGCTGCTCGTGATCCGTCTCGTGGTCGGTCGCGACTGGACGCGCCAACTCGCCGTGCGAACGCCATCGGCCGCGCATGTTCTTCTGGCGATCGCAAGCCTGCCCGGCCTCGTCGTGCTGGCCAACGGCGCCTACCTGCTCCTCAAGCGCGCCCTGCCGGACTTCTCGAAACTTTTCGGCCTGCCGGACATGATGAGCCAGGTGACGGCGATCTTCACGCAATGGCCCTGGCCCTTCGGCGTGCTGGTCATCGGTGTCGGGCCGGGTCTTGGTGAAGAGCTGTGGTGCCGCGGCTTTCTCGGACGCGGCCTCGTCGGCAGGTACGGCGTCGTCCTCGGCGTCGTGCTGACTTCGTTTTTCTTCGGCCTGATCCACGTCGATCCCTGCCAGGGCACGATGGCGATGCTTATGGGCCTCTTCCTGCACTTCACCTACCTGGCGACACGTTCGTTGTGGGTGCCGGTGCTGTTGCACTTCCTCAACAATTCGCTCGCCGTGCTTTCGCCCAAGATACCATTTCTGAAGACACTCGACGCCGACCCCGCCACGGCCCCGGCTCACCTGTTCGCCGCGGCGGCCGCGCTCCTGGCGGTCGTATGCTGGGCGCTCTACACGAGCCGGGCACGCTTGGCGCCTCAGGGAGGCGGCGAGTTATGGCAACCGACCGCAACTGGGGTGGAATATCCGCCCGAAGGCAGCGGGCTTGGCGTCGTCCATCCACGCCCGAGCGCCGCCGCCTTCGGCCTCACGTTGCTGGCCCTCGCGGCCTTCGCCGGCTCGTGTTACGCAGCGCTGTCAGGAAAATGAGGACAACGCGCGGGGGTCTGGACATGCGAGAGAAACCAGGAGAAACGCACAGATAGAGCGGACTTGCCCTCGGCGCGCGCACCCCTGTCAATCCGTGTTGACGGGCGAGAGGGAATTGTTTTATTCTAGTCCGCGGCGGACGGAAAACAGAAGAGCGCCATTGGATTGACACACCTCACGACGCACCTCAGGAACCCCGCGGCTGCCCATCGCCGCGGGGGGCGCATACACCAGAACGGATCACCGGGCATCGGCTCGGGCGCATCACGATCGGACCTCCCAGGGATGGGAAAGGAGCATCACGGATGAATACTTCCACTGCCAGGCTCAGCGGGGCCGTCCTGGCCATGCTGCTCACGACCGGCTCTGTCGCCCGCGCGGATCTGGTTCACTGGAACTACAACTGGTCGCGGTCGCCGAGCGAAGTCCTGGCCGATTCGCCGGGCACGAGCAAAATCACGCTCACCGACGAAGGGCTGACCCACGTCGTCGGCGATTCGTTCATCGTCTCCACCAACCTCGAGACGGTGAGCAGCGCCCCGGATAGCAAGCCCGACAAGTTCACCAACAAGGCTTACCATTTGACGCTGGCGCTCACCGACGAGCTATCCGGCACTCCCGGGACGATGAACTTTTCAGGCGTGTTCAACGGCACCGTCTCGGTCCACAGCTCGCACATCACGAACACGTTCGACCCACCGCTGTCGCAGGAGCTGACCCTGGGCAATTACAAGTACACGGTGACGCTCCCGTATTTCACCCCGCCCGGCCCGCCCGGCTCGCCGACGACCGGAAGCATCAGCGCCCTGGTCACGGTCGAGCTGGTCAAGAACCTGCCGGAACCAAGCTCACTGGCTCTCGCCGGGATGGGCCTCGTGCTGCTCGGCCTGGTGTCGAATCGCAATCGCTGGCGCCGCTTCCCGCTGAAGCCAGCGTGAGTTCGGATTTTTTTTGCCGCTTGCGGCTTAGCGGTCATGCCCCGCCAAGCCGCAAGCGGCTCACAGCTCATGGCCCCCGCAAAATGTTCAGCAGCGCCTCGCCGGCCGCTCGCCGCACTTCGGGGTCGGCGTCTCGCGTCGCCCGGCCCAGGTCTTCCGCCGCCGTGCGCGCTCCAGGCCCGATGGCGCCGAGTGCGTCGACCGCCGCCAGACGGATGGCGGGGGTAGTGTCGTTCAATGTTTCGCGCAGTGCGGGAACCGCGGGGAGCGCTTCCGGACCGAGCTTGCTCAGCGTCCGCAGCACCGCGGTCTTCACCTGCGTGTCGTCCGAGCGCAGCGACCGAATCAAGGGCGGCAGGACGGTCCGCGCGAACGGGCTGATCTGACCTGGGGTGAAGGCTACCGTCCGAACTCCCGCCAGCGGACTGGTCGGCGCGAACTGTAACAACGCGGAGGCCGCGGCGAGGCGGACGTCAATGTCCGCGTCTTCGAGCAGACGGGCCAGTCCCGGCGTCGCGCACCGCGCCGCCGCTGGGCCGATGTTCCTCAGCGCCCGCACTGCGGACCAGCGGACAAAATGATCGCTGTCGTCCAGTGCCGCCGCCAGGGCCGGTGCCGCGGGCGCCGCGCTTGGTCCGACCGTCTCCAACACCTCGATAGCCGAGCGCCGCACACGGGCATCTGTGTCGGCCGTCGCCGCGGCTAATGCCGGCAAAGCAGCCTGGATGACGTCGAAGAGCGCATCGTCGGCCGTACCTAGCGCCGCCGACTGCCGGTTCCAGCGATTGCGGACCCGCGCCAGCTCTTCGAGTGCTTTCTGGGCGGACCGGCGCTCTTCTTTGTCGCCGCGCGCCAAAACCTGGACGAGGAGGATACCCTGTTCGCGCAGCGCGGCCAGCAGCGGGCGGAGCTCGTCGCGCCTGGCTCGAAACGACTGCATCGCCGGCTTGCCTTCGGCCGATCGGAGCTGCTCGGGAGAGGGCGGATCGTCGAGGAGGCGGCCGGTCAGCACGGCCGCCTTGCCGACCAGGGCCGAGGCCGCTTGCCGAATCCGCGAGTTCGGGTCGCTATGCGCCGGTCCCAGGGTGGAGAAGACGGCGACAGCGGTGCGCGGCAGATCGATAGAGTCCTGCATCCCGCGCAGATGTGAGGCGGGGGACGCTTCGACATCGGCCGCGGCGAGCATTTCTTCCAGGCCGTCCACGGCCGCCTGGCGCAGGACCGGATCGCGGTCGCGCAGCAAGTCCGCGAACGCGGTGAGGGCCACGGTCGGCTCGGCCGCGATTTGCCCGAGTACCCGAGCAGCTCTTGCCCGCACTCCAGGGCCGCCGCGCCGCGTCAGGCCGGCGAGGTCAATCCCGAGCGGACGCAGCATGCCGACGCCTTCGCCCTGCTTGCGAAGCTCCGCCGCCGTCTCACACACCAGGTCCATCACCAGATTCGCCGAGACGGCGTCGCCGTTCTTCAGGACTTCGTGAAGCTGGCGTAGAAACAGCTCCACGAGAAAACGACGATTGACGGCATCGACCTGGGCGTCGGCGCCCCCGATGCCGGGATCTTGCCACTCGCTCAGCATCAGCGCACGTCGCACATCGCCCACTCCGGCCAGGTCGCTCACACATTGTTTGAGAAGAGCATCACGCGAAGCAGGGTCCGGCCCTGGCGTGAGCAGAATCCGCCGCAATCGAGCGACGGCGTCGGTCCGTGCCGGAGCCTGGGCCGTCAACAGCGAGAGATGGGCGATCATCAGAATAAACAACGCGATCCCACCGACCGACCGAGGAGCGCTGTGCCAAGGACAAGGCGGGATACGGGGACTCATGACCTGGTTCCCGAATGAGTGGGTGTGTGCGAGCAGGCGGACGCGCACCGTGGCCGTATAGCGAGCGGCCCTTATGGACGAAAGGCCAACCGGTCATGCGCTCCACTGCCTCATGATTGGGCACCGAGGCCGACGGCGAGCATTCGTTTCATTCCACACAGGCTTTTCCTTTCGCGTCCGCAGGCGCATCTCGCGCCGCCAGGGGAGATAGAGGGGTTTTCGGCCCAACGTCGATGAAACGATGAAACGAATCGGCCTGCCCGAAACGAGGCAACGCTGCCCGCCGCTCTCGAAAGCGCCGCCCGAGTTGCCCTGGAAAATCATCGCGAAATCTGCTTTCCAATAGCTCCTGTCCGGAGCGCCCGGCCCGCGACCCGAACCGCACCTCGCGTTTCTCCCCCATGGAGTCGCCCCCTTTCCTAACGAGAGCCGCGATGTCCTTTGAGCCGCATTCTTCCGCCCCCGCCGCCTTGCTGAATCACCCTGCCGCCGCCGAAGCCGCACCTTCCCCCGTCTCTCGCCCGGCAATCTCAGCTTCGCCGGTACCGACCGGCCGGCGGCTCTTCCGTGTCGCGGCGTCGCTGCAGCTGGCCATCGTCCTGCTCAGCCTGTTCACGGTCTGCCTGGCATTAGCGACGTTCATCGAATCGGCTTACGGCGTGCGCGTCGCGCGTGAGCTGGTCTACCGAACGTGGTGGTTCGCGGGCCTCATGGGCGTCCTCGCGCTGAACGTGCTGTGCGCCGCCCTGAAGAAATATCCGTGGAAGCGGCATCAGACCGGCTTTCTGATCACCCACGCCGGGCTGCTCGTCCTCGTCGCCGGCGCCCTGCTCTCGGCTCTGGCCGGCAGCGAGGGACAGATGGTGCTCATCGATACGGAGGACCGCGA
>JBBQPD010000501.1:0-5185 GCA_038331535.1 Gemmatales bacterium
GCTGCGCCAACAGTGTCACCCGTTTTCAACTTCGCACTCCGCACTCCGCACGTCGCACGTCGCACTATTCCGCCGAACGGACGCAGCGAAAGCCGATGTGCGCTGCCGAACTGTAATGTTCGCCCTTGCCGCGGGTGCCGACGAGATAGCCCTTGCAGTAGGTGTCGCTGCACAAGTAAGACCCGCCACGCTGCACACGTTTCTCCCGACCGGGTTCGTTGGGGTCATCACTGCTCGACGGCCCTTGTGGGTTCAGCGGTGGGCTGTGCGCATAGTAATCGGGTCGATACCAGTCGGCGCACCACTGCCAGACATTTCCTGACATATCGAACAGACCGTACCCGTTGGCCGGGAACGAGGCCGCGGGAGAGGTGGTCCGATAACCGTCCGCCTCCGTGTTCTCGTGGGGAAACTTGCCCTGCCAGATGTTGGTCATCCATGTACCATTGGGGCACAGTTCTTCCCCCCAGGCATAGCGCTTCTGTTGCAAACCGCCGCGGGCGGCGTATTCGAACTCGGCCTCGGTCGGCAAGCGCTTGCCGGCCCACTCGGCATAGGCCGCGGCGTCGTGCCAGCAGACGTGAACGACCGGGTGGTCGTCGCGGCCTTCAATGCTGCTTCTTGGCCCGTCCGGGTGGCGCCAGTCGGCCTGCGGTTCTTCCACCCACCATCTACGGTGGTTCTTCAAGTCGGTCAACCCCGCGGGAGGCCGGAAGACGAACGATCCAAGACGCTCGCCGTTGCGAACCTGTTCCGCTACGGTCACAATACCAGTGTCCTGGACGAACCGCGCAAACTGGGCATTGGTGACCGGCGTCTTGTCCATGAAGAAACTCGGCACCTCCACAGTGTGCAAGGGCAGCGCGTCATTGACGCCGCACGTTCCGTCTCCGCAGTCGAGAAACCGGTTTTCGTCCGTACCCATGACGAACGTCCCCCCCGGAACCAAAACCATCCCTTCGGGGCACTCCTTCGGGTTGTTCTTGCCGCCGGAGAAAACGATTGCCGCGGCGGCGCCGACGCCGACGCCGACGAGCAGGGCGACGAGCAACGGCGAACGCCGCCACGGCCGGGTCGTTGCGGAAGTTGGTGCGGAGGCATGGGGCTTCGGGCGGGACGACGTTTTCTTGTGAGTGATTCGGGGCATGGTTGCTTCTCACCCTCGTTGACGGCTGAGTTCATGTTTACGTTTCGCGCGCGAAACGTAAACACGAATGCCATCCGCGCACTTAACGGGCGAGTTGCGCCTGAAAGAAGGCGAGCGTCCGCTTCAGCCCTTCGTGACGGTCGATCTTTGGTTCCCAGCCGAGCAGCTGGCGAGCGCGGCCGATGTCGGGCTTGCGCACCTTCGGATCGTCCTGCGGCAGCGGCTTGTAGGCGACGGGACTCTTGCTGCCGGTCAGGGCGAGGATTTCCTTGGCGAATTCGAGGATCGTGATCTCACTCGGGTTACCGAGGTTGACCGGTTCGTGGAAGTCCACGTCGAGCAGGCGGACGATGCCTTCGACGAGATCATCGACGTAGCAGAAAGAGCGCGTCTGCGAGCCTTCCCCGAAGACCGTCAGCGCTTCGCCGCGAAACGCCTGGCCGACGAAATTGGGCAGCACGCGGCCATCGTCGAGCCGCATGCGCGGGCCATAGGTGTTGAAGATGCGAATGATGCGCGTGTTGACGTTGTGGGCGCGATGGTACGCCATGACGATGGCCTCGCTGAAGCGCTTGGCCTCGTCGTAGCAGCCGCGAATGCCGATGGGATTCACATTGCCCCAGTAGTCCTCGCGCTGGGGATGGACGAGCGGATCGCCGTAGACCTCGCTGGTGCTGGCCATCAGGAAACGGGAATGCTTTAGCTTCGCCAGACCGAGCGTGTTGTGCGTGCCGAGCGAGCCGACCTTGAGCGTTTGAATGGGAAATTGCAGGTAATCGACCGGGCTGGCGGGCGAGGCGAAGTGCAGCACGATATCGATCGGGCCGTCGATTTCCAGCGGATGGCTGATGTCGTGGCGGATGAAGGTGAAGCGCTCGTGGCCGCGCAGGTGAACGAGGTTCGCCAGCGTGCCGGTGATGAGGTTATCGACGCAGATGACCTCGTCGCCGCGGCCGAGAAAGCGGTCGCAGAGATGCGAGCCGATAAAGCCGGCTCCGCCGGTGATGAGTGTGCGCATGTGCGTTCTTCCAAGCGGCCAGCGCTCCCCCTGCGGGTAGTGGCTAACCGAAAGGCCAGAGATGAGCGATACTGCTATATTCGTGCCCGGAATGATTCGAGGGTGGGACAGCACGCGGCCCAGCGGATCAGCTCCAATATCCGGGAGGGATCGGTGACAGACCGCAAGCGCGTCCCGATTTCATCCGGGAGGCTCCCGAAGCGTGCTGCCAGAACTTCTAGAACATCCTCACGCCTTCGCTCATCTTCGCGTTTCATGAGCAGTTCCTTCACCCAGGCGGAATCGGCGTCGGACGAGGGGGGTCGGTACGGCCATTCCAGGGGAACGTTCGGCGGATGCGGACGAATCGTCGTGTCACCTGGTTCGTCGATGAAAATGATTTCGCTATCAGGCGAATCAGTCTCGAAGAACCGATCGCCTTGCGCCGGCCAACCAGGATCGATCATGTGTCCCCCTCTTTGGTAATCAAGCGAATGCGCCGCTGGGCTACCCACTCACCATCGACCAGCAGCGTGAAGAGGTATTCTCCGGACGCGGGGCACACACAGTTCGTCAACCTAAACACGACCGTTGTCTCCGCGAGCCGATCGCGGAACAAAAGCGGAGTTTGAACTCGATACAATATCTGACTGGTTTCTGCCCGCGTCATGGTCAACGCTACCGTTCCTTCTCCATTGCCTCCAACCAGTGAAGCGAACATGTAGAATGGGGAGAATCGGTAAGGAAACGAGTTTGATAGCAATCGATGGAACGAGCCTGCGATAGTAACATTGCGCGTCCGTTCCTCCACGGCCACATAATGGCACAACGTCAATCCTATCGCCATCGGAGCCGGCACCATCGTTTCTCCCTCCTGCTCTGATTCAACCAGATGTAGACCGCGAATTCAAGCGAGTTCGCTCCACGTCAATCGTTGCGGCTTCGTCCCCGGCACGCATGCATAGCCACCGAAGTCCGTCACCCCTTCAGCGCGCAGGAAGTCCTCGTCCAGGATCTCTCGCCCCGTGTTTTCACCCGGTTCCTTGCTCACCAGGCGCACTACGCTATCCACGAGAATATCCGGCTTGCGCCACATCGACGGCGTACCCAGCCCGAAGTTGATCGACGCCAGACTCTCAATGATCGTCGCTGGCCACAGCGAATTGACGGCGACGTTGTGTTCTTTCACCTCCGCGGCAAGACCGTGCGTCAGCAGTGTCATGCCGAGTTTCGAGATGCTGTACGCGATGCGGCCCGGCACCATCGCCAGGTCGAGCGGCGGACTCATGTTGATAATGTGCCCCCAGCGCTGTTCGATCATGGCGGGCAACACGGCCCGGCAACAGAGGAACGCGGCGCGAGCGTTGACGCCCATGACGAGGTCGAAGCGCTTCGGCGGCGTGTCGAGCAGCGGCTGCCACCACAGAGCGCCGGCGTTGTTGATAAGGATATCGATGCGGCCGAAGCGTTCTCTAGTTTTCGCGGCCAATGCCTCGACCTGTTCGGCCTCGCGCACGTCTACCTGGACTGGCAGCGCCTGACCGCCCGCGGCCTCCACTTCGGCGGCGACAGTGTGGATCGAGCCGGGCAGCTTGTCGGACGAAGCGACGCTTTTGGCGGCGACCACGACGCCGCAACCCGCGCGTGCCAGTCCCAGCGCCAGCGCCCGGCCGATGCCGCGGCTCGCTCCAGTGATGATGGCGACTTTGCCTTGTAGTGTGGTCATGTCGTCTTCCGATTCAGGAGCCGCGCACGCAGTAAGCGGGCTTGAGGAGCCGCGCACGCAGTAAGCGGGCCGCGTAACCGCTTACTTCGTGCGCTTACTTGTTGGGAAGCGATCCTGCAGCGCGCTGACGGTCCATTCGTGCTGTTTGATCGCCCGGCAGGCTTCGACCGCGGCCTGGGCGGCGGACAGCGTTGTGATGCAGGTCACGCCGTGGATCACCGCCGCCGAGCGAATCTTGCCCTCGTCGGTGCGCGATCCCCGGCCGCTCGGCGTGTTGATCACCAGGGCGATCTGGTCGTTCATCATGAAATCGACGAGGTTTGGCCGGCCTTCCTGAATCTTCGGCACTTCCTCCACAGGAATGTTCGCCGCCTTCAGCACACCGGCCGTGCCGCGCGTCGAGACGAGCTGATATCCCATCTCCGCCAGCGCCCGCGCGATCGCCACGACTTCGCCCTTGTCGCGATCCGAGACCGAGATGAAGACCTTGCCCGACAGCGGCAGCGGGCTGCTCGCCGCCAGCTGGCTCTTGGCGAATGCCATCGGAAAGCGGTCGTCGATGCCCATGACCTCGCCGGTCGAACGCATCTCCGGGCCGAGGATGATGTCCACGCCGGGGAACTTGTTGAACGGAAACACGCTCTCCTTGACTGAGAAGTGCTTCGGCGCCGGCTCGTCGTGCAGACCCAGTTCGTCCAGCGTCTTGCCGACCATCACCAGCGAAGCGTAGCGCGCCAGCGGCACACCCGTCGCCTTCGACACGAACGGCACCGTTCGGCTGGCGCGCGGGTTGACTTCCAGAATAAAGATGGTGTTCGCCTGAATGGCGAACTGCACGTTCATCAGTCCCTTGACGTTCAACTCGCGGGCCAGCTGGCGCGTCTGGTGCTTGATCTCCTCGACGATGGCGGGCGGCAGGCTATACGGCGGGTTGACACAGGCGCTGTCGCCGGAGTGGATGCCGGCCTCCTCGATGTGCTGCATGACGCCTCCGATGATGCAGCGCGTGCCGTCGCTGAGGCAGTCAACGTCCACCTCGACGGCGGCCTCCAGGAACTTGTCGATCAGCACCGGCTTGCCCGGCGACACGTCCATCGCCTGGCCGACGAATCGGCTCATGCTCGATTCGTCGTAGACGATCTCCATCGCCCTCCCGCCCAGGACGAAGCTCGGCCGCACCAGCACCGGGAAGCCGATGCGGCGGGCGGCGTGGATCGCCTGTTGCAGATCGCGGGCCGTGCCGTTCTCCGGTTGCTTCAGGCCGAGGCGCGTAACCAACTCCTGAAACAGCTCGCGGTCCTCGGCGAGATCGATG
>JBBQPD010000502.1:0-5182 GCA_038331535.1 Gemmatales bacterium
CGCCACGTCGCCGTCCCGTTCGGCTGTCAGCCAGATGCGCCCGTTCGACTCCGTGTACTTGGCGGCGTTGGTCAGGAGATTGCCGACGACTTGGGCGAGTCGCACCGGGTCGGCGTCAACGGGCAGCGATTCGGATGGGAGGCAGACGCTCAACTCATGTCCTTGGGCGTCCACGAGCGGCTGGACCGTCTCGACGGCACGGGCGACGACCGTGGCGAGTTCCACCCGTTCACGGCGGAGTTCGATCTTCCCCCGCATCACCCTCGACACGTCGAGCAGGTCGTCCACCAGGCGCACCAGATGTTGCACCTGCCGCTCCATCATCTCCCTGGTCCGTTGAACCGTCGCCGCATCGACTCGTGGCATCTTCAAGATTTGGAGCGAGTTCTGAATCGGGGCCAGGGGGTTCCGAAGCTCGTGTGCCAACGTCGCCAGGAACTCGTCCTTGCGGCGGTCGGCCTCACGAAGCGCATCGACGGCCCGCTTCTCGTCTTCGATGTCGGTACAAGTGCCGAACCACTTGGCGATGCGCCCGTCGCCGTCCCGGATCGGCACGCCCCGTGTCTTGAACCAGCGGTACTGCCCGTCGTGGCGGCGGATGCGGTACTCCAGGTCGTACACGCCCTCGTCCGCCACCGCCGCCATCCAGCAGGCGAGCGTCCACCCCCGGTCGTCCGGGTGGATGACTCGCTCCAGCCACGCCAGGCCGAGCAGTTCTTGCTCCGGGATGCCGGTGTACGCCCCCCACTGGCTGCTCAGGTAGTCGCACTGGCCGTCCGGCAGGTCGGTCCAGACGAGGTTGGGCAGCGCCTCGGCCAAGTCCCGCCACCGCCCCTCGGCCTCCCGCAGCGCCCCCTCCACCCGCTTCCGCTCGGTCACGTCCTCGGCCACATACGAGCAGCGGCAGCGGCCTCCGGGCAGCCGCTCGAAGCAGTAGACGATGGCGGACACCCAGCGGAGGCCGTCCGGCGTCTCATGGGGGTACTCGAACCGGGCCGGTTGCCCGGTCCGCTCGCTCTCCCGGTAGCGGCGGACCCACTCCCGCAGGTGGTCCGGGGGAACGCCCATCTCGCTGGCCGAACGCCCGGCGAGCGAGGCGGGGGCGGTCTCGAAGAAGCGGCCCGTGGCGGCGTTGTCGGTCAGGTGCAGCACGTCCTCGTTTCCGACCTCGACCACCCCCATCATGACCGGGGCGGTGTCGTAGAAGCTGCGGAGCGTAGCGCTGGCCTCCCGCACCTGTTCCTCGGCCTGTCTGCGCTCGGTCACGTCCCGTGTCGTCCCGGCGACCGCCTCGACCTCGCCGTTCTCGCCGATCACCGGCACGAAGATGTACTCGTAAATGCGGCGACCGAACGTGCCGGTGAAGGGAACCTCGCCCTTGACCGGCTGCCTCGTGGCGACCACCTGCTCGATCTCCCGGTCGTGCATGGCGGCGTGCCACGGCTCGTAGCCGAGTTCGAGGCAGGTCTTGCCGATGGCCTCTTCCCACGTCCTCCCACACAGGCGGAGCAGACCCTCGTTGGCGTAGGTGAAGCGGTGGCTTAGGTCGAAGACGTAGACCAGATCGGGGGTGTTCGAGAGGACGGCGTTGTAGAGCCGCTGGCGGCGCTCGGCCTCCCTCGCCCGGCCCTCCCGCTCCTCCTCGGCCCGCTTCCACTCCGTCCTGTCCCGCATGATCTTGGCGAAACCCCGGAGTTTGTGGTCGTCGTCCCACAACGGGGTCATCATGCCGCCAGCCCATAACCGGCTGCCGTCCTTGCGGACGTGCCAGCGGTCGTCATTCCCCCGGCCTTCTTCAACCGCCTCTTTCATCTCTTTTTGAGGAACACCGCTCCGCACGTCCTCCGGCGTAAAGAAGACCTCGGCGGGCTGCCCGATAATTTCCTCTTCCTGATAGCCGAGCAGCCGTTCCGCCCCTGGGTTCCAGCTTTGCACCCGGCCCTGCAAGTCGATCACGAAGATGGCGTAGTCCTTGACGTTCTCCACCAGCAGCCGGTAAAGCTCGCCCTCCCGTGCGTCCTGCGCTCGTTGTTGTCGATCCGTCATACTCGGTCACTCTTTACGGCTACGTCATTTTCGGGACTCCCAGCGGGAGCCGGGCGTGGAAGCGTGAGCGGCAATTTTAGCGTCTCACCCGCTGGATGGCAGTAAGCAGGCGGTGAAGCCGACGCCGGGTGCGGCACGGGCGGACGTGAGCGGTCACTCGAAGTCTGAATTGTCATGTTTCAGCCGAATGTCCTTGGCTCGTTCTTCGACCGAGCGAAAGGGCAGACCCGTGATCGGCTCGTAGCGTTCGGCACGGGTGAACCAGACGGACAACCCGCCCGTGTTGTTCATCGCCCCTTCCATTGTGATCTTGGAGTCCGGCTTGGCCCGCACCCCGACTGACCCCTTCCGGCCCGTCGTGCGCCACCCCTTGCTCTCCATGACGATCCGCACGACGACGCCGACCGCCTGCCGGAAGCGGGTCGTGACGTGACCGGGGTTCGTTCCGAAGAACTCGTTCAGGTCGTCACGAAGCTCAAGCTCCCGGACCACCCCGGCGAAGGCGGGCCGGTCGTGGTGCAACTCGCTCTCCACCATCCGCCGCTGCCGGTCGGGGTCATCGAAGAAGGCGAGGATCGCCGGGAACGAGATGCGGGCGTCCTTCACCACGTCGGCGTACCGTCGCCCCTGACGATCCTGGGCGAACTGCTCGGCGAGTCGCATCTCCGCCCTCCGGCTATTGAGACACATAATCTGCACGTCCAGATTTCGTATCCAAGTTCCCCGGATGAGTCAAGAGTGCGGTCGCAAGGTCATTCAGGGTTGCATCTTGCGGTAAAGGCATTCGGCCACGAGTCAGGCAAGTTGCAGCGTATTTGTACCTTGTTGGGCGTGAAGCACTGACATCGGAAACAAGAAACCAACCAAGGAGACTGATCATGACCACCGCCGTTGCGAAGAAGAAGCCCGTCACCAAGCGTTCGCAGGCCAGCCAGAGCCGCACGCCGTCGAAGGCCAAGCTGGAGACTCAACTGAAAAAGCGTCTCGATTTCATCAAAAGGATGACGGGGAGGCATCACCACAGGTGGATCGAATCGCATCCATCAGCCAACCTGGGCGATCTCTTGCCTTATCTCGAAGGAGTACAGAGCGAGCTTTTAGACTTCAACACCGACGATGTTCTCGCTGAGATCATCAACGAGCTTGATGCTGCTGCCGACTGGTTGAGCGAATGGGAGCCGGTTGACGTTCACGTTGACGGTGACGAACCGGCAACCGTGGAATTGCGGCTCGGAAACATTGAAGAGGACATCGAAGTAGTGGAGGAACTGATCGAGGCGCTGGGCGTGTCGTTCAAGGTGAAGCGGCTCCCGAAGTGGAAGCCCTCAGCCCAGGCAGCGTAGCGAGCCGCTGGCGTCCGAGCGTCGTCCCGGAGGAAAGGTCGCCAACTTCTTGGCGACCTTTCCTCATCGCAACTTCACTCCCCAATCTCCCTGAACCGCTTCGTTGTCACCCGCAGGTACTCGCAGTTGCCGCCGCAGAGTCGCTGGACGCTCGGCCTTCAAGAAACGTCGCCAGTGCCGTTGCTCCGCCATCGCTGCTCTGTCGCAGCAACTCGAACAGCCGTTCGTAGGAGACGAGTCGGACGAGGGGCCTCGCTCACCGACCAGAAAGCGAGGCCGCTTGATGTAACGATGTCGAGTTGGCGATGCACCTTAAATGCACCGTAACCGGCGAAATGCACCGTATTCCGCAACTTTTTCTGGTTTCTTCGACTTACGCAAGTCGTTGTCCTGTAAGCAGCTTGCTTCTTTTAGGCTCACCGATCTATCTCACCCATGACGATGTCGATGCTGCCGACGATGGCGGGAACGTCGGCGATCAGGCAGTTGCGGCAGATGTCGTCGGTCACGCTCAGGTTCGAGAAACTCGAGGACCGCGCCCGCACGCGCAGCGGCACCGGCTCCTTGGCGCGGCCGACGACGTAGAAGCCCATCTGGCCGCGCGGACACTCGGTCTCGACATACGCCTCGCCGGCCGTCAACTGCTTCGGCGGCTCGATCCGATGATGCCCCTGCGCTGTCGTATAGCGCTTCAACCCCTGCTCGACGAGCTTGATGCTCTCGACGACCTCCAACATGCGGACCGTGAACCGATGCCAGGCGTCGCCGATGACGGCTCCTGAAGGCACGGCGTCGAAGGGGGCGTCGAAAGGCGGCACGATCACCTTGAAATCGTACTGCTCGTAGCCGCAGTACGGTTCCAGTTTGCGCAGGTCCCACAAGGGATCGCCCGCCTTGCGGTTGAGTGAGCCGCGCAGCATCGGGCCGCTGCAACCATGCGACAGGGCCAGCTCTTTCGGCAGAATGCCGATGCCGGCCGTGCGCTGGACGAAGATGTGGTTCCACGTCAGCAGCGTGTGATACTCGGGAATGCGGCTCTTGAGATGATCGAGGAACTTCTGGCACTTCTCCGGCCAGCCGGCGGGCAGGTCGTCGTGAACGCCGCCGATGGTGATGTAACTGTACGTCAGCCGGGCGCCGCACACTTCCTCGAACAGGTCGAGGATCATCTCACGCTCGCGGAACGCATACAGAAACGGGCTGAAAGTGCCGAGGTCGAGTCCATACGCGCCCATGCCGACAAGGTGGCTGGCGATGCGGTTCATCTCGGCACTGATGACGCGAATGACGTTCGCCTTCTCGTGCAGTTTCATACCGCACAACTTCTCGATGGCCAGCGAGAAGGCGAGGTTCATGTTCATCCCCGCCAGATAATCCATGCGGTCGGTGTAGGGGATGAACTGAATCGGCGTGACATTCTCGCCGATCTTTTCGGCGCACCGGTGGAGGTAGCCGAGATAGGGCGTCACTTCCGAGATGACCTCGCCATCGGTCCGCAGCACGAGGCGCAGGACGCCATGTGTGCTGGGATGCTGCGGTCCCATGTTGACCAGCATTTCATCCGTGCGAACGTCGAACTCGATAATCGTCTGATCGGCGACAGCGGCCATGATAGAGTCCTGAGTGTTAACGTCCGCGAATGCCATGATATTCCAGGGGGAATTCGTAGTCCTTGCGCAACGGATGTCCAATCCAATCATCCGCAAGCAAGATACGCGCCAGGTTGGGATGCCCGGTGAAGAAGATCCCCGACAGATCGTAGACCTCGCGTTCGTGCCAGTCGGCGGCCCGCC
>JBBQPD010000503.1:0-5177 GCA_038331535.1 Gemmatales bacterium
GGTCTTCAGGCCCCCGGTGACTCACCGGGGGCCTGAAGACCCCCGCTCGCCGGACGCATGTCACTTCTTCGGCCCGACCGGTGGCGGCGGGATCGTCTTCTCCTTCGTCTTCAGCTCTTCCAGGATCACCTTGAGCGCCCGGTTGAGTTGCTCGTCTTCGCCGGCGTACTCCTTCGCCGGGTCGTTATCGACCACGATGTCCGGATCGACGCCGTGACCCTCGATGATCCACGACTTGCCTTCGAGATCGTAACGCGAGAACTCCGGACGATTGAGCGTGCCGCCGTCCAGCAGCGGCAGCGTGCCGCGGATGCCGACGACGCCGCCCCAGCTGCGTTTACCCACCAACGGGCCGAGTTTGTACTGCTTGAAGCGGTACGGAAACAGGTCGCCGTCCGACGCCGAGAACTCGTTCATCAGGCAGACCATCGGGCCGTTAATCATCGCCTGCGGATCGTTGTGCGGCGGGCCGTTGCGGGCGATGCCGACCATCACCGCCTCGCGCCGCAGCCGTTCGATCAGCATCGGCGACACGTTGCCGCCGCCGTTGCCGCGCACGTCGATGATGAGCGCCTTCTTCGTGATCTGCGGATAGAACTGCTTGACGAACTCGTTCAGGCCATTCGCCTGCATGTCGGGGACGTGGATGTAACCGACCTTGCCTGCGCTGGCGTCGTTGACCTTCTTGGCGTTGTCCTGTACCCAATTGTGATAATAGAGAGCGGCTTCGTCCGCGATTGGCACCACGACGACGTCGCGGGCGCCTGTCGCCTTGGCCTCGCCGTTGACCTTGAGCGTGATCTGCTTGCCGGCCTTGTTGGCGGTCGCCTCGTACAGGCTGGTCATCTCGTTCACCGGCTTGCCGTCGATGGCCAGGATGTAATCGCCCTCCTTCACGTCCACGCCCGGTTCGGTCAGCGGCGACCGCAGCTTGCCCTCCCAGTTGGCGCCTTTGAGGATCTTGTCGATCTTGTAGTAGCCGGTCGCGGCGTCGCGCGACAGCCTGGCGCCGAGCAGGCCGGTGGTGATGCGCTGCGGGTGCGGCATGTCGCCGCCGCCGACGTAAGCGTGGCCGACGTTTAGCTCGGCGATCATCTCACCGATGACGTAGGTCAGGTCGGCGCGATGGGTGACGTGGGCCAGCAACGGCTCGTACTTCTTTTTCATCGCCGGCCAATCGACGCCGTGCATCTTCTCGTCGAAGAAGAAGTCGCGCATCTGCCGCCAGCACTCGTGGAAAATCTGCTGCCACTCGGCGGCGTGGTCGAGTTTCATTTCCATGCCCGACAGGTCGAGCGGCTCCGCGATGGTGACCGGCCCTTTCGGCAGGTCGATGATGCCGTACTTGCCGTCCTGGGAGACGATCATCTTCTTGCCGTCGGCCGAGATTTCGTAGCCGCCGATGCTGCCGAGCGCCGTCTCCTTGCGCGTCGCCAGGTCGTAAAGTTGAAACGCCGGCTTGGCGTCCTTGCTGCTCGCGCGGACGTAATAGAGGCTGCTCCCCACCGACGCGAGTTGTTGATAATTCGCTGCCGCGACGGGCAGCGACAGCACGCGTTCCTTGATGCCGTCGGGATCGACCTTGATCGGCGCGTCTTTCTTGGGCGGCTCCTCGGCTTTGGGCGTCTCGGCCGTCGCTTCGTCGCTGCGCGGGCGGAACGGCGACGGCGTCTCCTTGGCCAGCGTCACGAAGTAGATGCGGGCCATGTCGCGGTAAGCGTGGTTCCATTCCGTGTTGCTGTAGATCGGGTTGAAATCGCGGTTAGAGACGAAGAACAGATATTTGCCGTCGCCGCTGAACACGGGACTGGTCGAGGTGAAGTTGTCGTCGGTCACCTCATAGGTCTTGGCCTGCTCCACGGAGTAGAGGTAGACCTTGCTCATGTCGTTGGCTTCGGTCTGTGCGTAGGCAATCCAGCGGCTATCCGGCGACCAGACGGCGTCGTGAACCTCCCACACCTTCGCTTTCGCCACGGTGGTGACCTTCTTCGTCGCCACGTCCACGTACTGGATGCGCAGCTTCTTGTCGGTCCAGAGGATCTTCTTCGAGTCGGGCGACCACGAGATACCGTACTTGTAGGTGTCGGCGTCGTTGGTCAGCTGCTGCGGCGCGCCCTTGCCGTCGGGGCTTATCACGCAGATTTCGTCTTCACCCGAAGCGTCGGATACGAAGGCGATCAGCTTGCCGTCGGGCGACCAGCGCGAGTTGCGCTCGTGGACGCCAGGCGTGTTGGTCAGGTTGCGCGTCGGGCCGTCCTTCGCGGGCACCGTGAACACCTCGCCGCGCGCTCCAAACAGCGCCCGCTTGCCGTCGGGTGAAATCTCGAGATTGGTGACGTTCTTGCTGACGTTCGTCAGCCCGGTGCGCGCCGCCGCGTGGTCTTCCAGAATCTTGATGGGCACGCGCGTCGCCTTCTCGGCGACGAGGTCGAAGCGATAAATCCAGCCGCCGTACTCGTAGACGATGGCTTTGTCGCCGAGCGTCGGAAACTTGATGTCGAACTCGCTGAGGTTCGTCAGCTGGCGCGTCTTCTTCTCGGCCAGATCGTAGACGTACAGGTTCATCCGCTTGTTGGCGTCGCGGTCGGAGAGGAAGTAAATCTTGTCGCCGTGCCACATCGGGATGATGTTCTGCGAGTCGCTCTCGCTGAGGTTGACGGTCTGTTTCGTCTTGAAGTCGTGGACCCAGACGTTGTCGGCCATGCCGCCGCGATAGCGCTTCCAGGTGCGAAATTCGCGGAAGACGCGGTTATAGGCGAGCTTGCTGTCATCCGGTGAGAACGAGCAGAAGCCGCCGCGCGGCAGCGGCAGCGGCACCGGCCAGCCGCCGTCGATCGACACGGTGTACAGCTGGCCGAGGAAGTCGTTGAACGAGTGCATGCGGCTGCGGAAGACGATGCTCTTGCCGTCGTTCTTCCAGCCGAGGACGATGTTGTTCGGCCCCATGCGGTCCGACACGTCGTCGCGGCCGAGAGTGGCGGTGTAAGTGAGCCGCTTCGGTACGCCGCCGTCGGCCGGCATGACGAAGACCTCGGTGTTGCCGTCGTACTGGCCGGTGAAAGCGAGCCATTTGCCGTCGGGCGAGAAGTGTGCGAACATCTCGAAGCCGTCGTGATTGGTGAGCTTGCGAGCGACGCCGCCGTCGGCCGCGACGGTGTACAGGTCGCCGGAGTAGGTGAAGACGAGCCGATTGCCGTGGATGGTCGGGAACCGCAGCAGACGGGCCTCGTCCTTCGCCGGAACGTCGGCCTTTTCGGCGTGACAGACGCCTGTCACTACGAGACAGGCGAGACAACTGAGCCAGATGCGCATGGATACCTCCCAGGGAAAGACACAGGATGACAGAGAAAGAGGGGTCTGTCCAGCAGGGAGGCAACTTCTGGCGCGATTTCAGGCGCCGATTGCACTGAGATGGAGTCTTGCCGCCTCAGAGTATGACCAGCAGTTCATCCCAACTCGACACATCGAGTAGGCGGTCCGCCAGTGCTTCGAGTCGGAGCACATCCACGATGCCGTTCAGTGCCGCTTCCACGTCGCGACTTGTCGGGCCGAACTTCTTCCGCCCCAGGCGGAGCAGAATGTTCCGCGCCTCAAGAACGCTTCCTTCACGCATGGCACCTTGAAAAAACGTTGATTCGCGCATACGAATAAACCCTTTCGACAAGGAGGAACGTCGATTCGTAGCGGTAGAACACGCTGTTTCAGGGTGTTGCCAGCAGTTCATCCCAACTCGACACATCGAGCAGGCGGTCCGCCAGCGCTTCGAGTCGGAGCACGTCCGCGATGCCGTTCAGTGCTGCTTCCACGTCGCGATTCGTGGGGCCGAACTTCTTCCGCCCCTGGCGCAACAGGATGTTCCTCGCCTCCAGAACACTACCTTCGCGCATGGCGCCTTGAAAAAAAGTCGATTCGCGCATGCCGTACACTCCTTCCAACAGAGGGGCGATGTCCTCAAATGCGAAGCGAAGCCCCATAAGCGTACCTGTGGTCGTCCACATCCGATTTGCGTCGATGGGTGACAATTCCTGGCGAAACCTTTCGTCCATCCGTCGAATTAGGCCGGGGATCTCGTTCGGAGTAACATTACTCAGCGGAGCGAGGGGCATCAGGCCGACGCCGCCGTTTAGGAATGTGGAAGCCGGCATCTGCCAGATTCTCACGGTATGGTATCGGAACCACCGGTAAGGCTCCTCTCCCGGAAAACTGCGTTCATAGATTCCGGTCAGACGCGGGCTATCCGCCTCCGGCCGCATTAGGAGGAGGACCGTCCACACCAGCAGATGGTGCCGATACTCCAGCAACGAGCCGTATTCGTTGAGGCGACACGGCAGCAACGGATCCCAGTAGGTCATGATCTCGAGGTTCAGGAGCCAGCGCACCGGCCCTTCGATGAGTAGAACTTTATCGGTACTGGCCGTGACCGTGGAGAGGTCGGCGCTGATGGGGGTGGCCGTCCCCTCCACCGGACGGCCGATCAACGGCAGCCAGTGCGGCACCATCCGCTCGATCAAGTCCTTCATCCCTGCGTCGTAAGGGTGCGACATCTCCCGTCTCCCGTCGCCCGCTCCGTCCTCCCGATGATTCTACCATGCCCCGCCCCGCGTCGCCTATCCCGTTGACCGCCGTCCGCGTCTGCCGTAAAGTAGACCTGTTTCCGCCGCGGAGAACGAGACGCATCTCGGATGCTGACGAAACGAATCATCCCCTGTCTGGACGTGAAAGACGGCCGCGTCGTCAAGGGCGTCAACTTCATCAACCTGCGCGATGCCGGCGATCCCGTCGAGGTCGCCCGCGGCTACGAGGAGCAGGGCGCCGACGAACTCGTTTTCCTCGACATTAGCGCCAGCCACGAGGGCAGAGCGATCATGCTCGACGTGGTGCGCCGCGTCGCCGAAGAGATCTTCATGCCGTTCACCGTCGGCGGCGGCATCCGCACCCTCGAAGACGCCACGCGCCTGATCCAGGCCGGCGCCGAGAAGGTGAGCATCAACTCGGCAGCCGTGACGACGCCGCAGCTGATCGCCGAGGTGTCGGGCAAGTTCGGCCGCTGCGCCACGGTCGTCAACATCGACCCGCGGCGCGTGCGCAAGCCGCGCGTGGAGGGTGGAGGGTGGAGGGTGGAGGGTGAAGAGGGGCTGCCCAACACCCACCCCCCACCCCCCACCCCCCCGCAGTGG
>JBBQPD010000504.1:0-5175 GCA_038331535.1 Gemmatales bacterium
CCTGACGATCGATAAGTCCGTTGTGGCCTGGTCTCCCGACCAGGCCACCCACGCTGACCGCAGGTCTCCCCGAACCCCGAGGAGACCTGCGGTCGGGGCCCGTGGCGCGGTCAGGAGACCCCGCCACAACGGTGGGCGGGGTCAGGAGACCCCGCCACAACGGTGGCGCCAGGGAACGAGAAAGAGCTGATAGCTGATAGCTGTCAGCTATCAGCTCTTGACCTTCAACTGTTCGTCGGCCGTCCGATGCAGACAACCTGACGATCGATAAGTCGCGGAGAACTGCATGCGCTACCTCTGGCTGCTCCTGGCACTGCTGCTGATCGGCTACGGCCTGACCGGCGTGGTGCAGGTGCGGCCCGGCGAGCGCGCCGTGGTGCGGCGGTTTGGCCGAGTGCTGAAGGACAAGCCGGAACCGGGCCTGTGGGTCGGCCTGCCGTGGGGCATGGATCGTGTCGATCGCGTCGCCGTGGATAAGATTCAGAGCGTCACCGTCGGCTATCAGGATGAAGTCGCCGTCGATGCCGTCATCCCCGCTGGACAGCTTCTCACCGGCGATCACAACCTCGTCAACGTCCAGGTCACGCTCTACTACAAGGTGCGCTCGGAGGAGGTCGAAGAGTACGTCACGCAGCTTGACCGGGTGGAAGCGCTGATCGGCCGCGCCGCCGAGACGGCGCTGGCGCAGTGGGTGGCGTCGCGCACCGTGGATGACGTGCTGCTTAACGCCAAGACGGCGCTGCGGACCGCCCTGACCGACGGCACCCGGCAGCGACTCGAACCGTATCACCTCGGTATCGAGGTGCTGGACGCGCGCGTGTCGGTGGTGGCGCCGCCCGACGACGTGAAACCGGCCTTCGACAAGGTGACGCGCGCCCAGACGGCCATCGCGACGCGCATCAACGAGGCCGAGCAGGAGACGCGGCGGAACCGGCGCGTCGCCGAGTCCGACGCGCGCCGCCTGGAGCTGGAGACGGCCGCCTATGAGGAGCGCGTCATCAAACTGGCTCACGCGGAGGCCGGCAGCTTTCTCGGTCGGTTGAAAGAGTATCGCACGGCGCAGGCCGGGAATCCGCACTATCTGCGTCAACTGTGGGACGAGGAGATGGGCGATCTGCTGAAGAAGATGAAGGACAACCGCCAGCTCGCGCCGCTCGATCACCTGCTGCAAGCGCTCGGTGTCGATCTCAACACGATGCCGGCGGTGCCGAAGCGACCGTGATCCGTTCCGCGCGACACGACAACGGCGTAACCGGCGTTGCGCTCTTCAGCCTGGCAAGTCCAGGGCGAAAGGCTCAGTACAGCTCCGCCGGATTCAGCAACGCCTGCAACACGTCGTCTGGCGCCGGCTTATAGGAACGCGGTTCCATCGACGACGACGCCCGGCCCTGGCTCAGGCTGCGCACCTTGTCGGCGTAGTCGAACATCAGCCGCAAGGGCACCTCGGCCTCGACGACGCGCAGCTTGCCGCGCGTTAATATCTCGCTAATCTCCGCTCGCCGGGCGTGCAGGTCGGCAGTGATCGGGCCGAGATAATCCTCCGGTACGGTCACCTCCAGGCGCATCACCGGTTCCATGAGGAAGATGTTGTCGCGCATCGCCTTGTGGACCGCGTCGGCGCCGGCCGCCTGAAACGCCGTCTCGTTCGAGAACTGTTCTTCCATCTCGGCGTCGAGCAGCGTCGCGCGCACGTTCATCACCGGGAAACCCAGTTCGCCCGAGGTCAGCGCCCCGCGCAAGCCCTGCTCTGCCGAGGCGACGAACAACGGCGGCAGCGGGCTATCGGCCGGCAGTCTCGTCACCACCTGGATCGACGGCTCGCCTTGCTTCGGCGTGAACGGTTCAAAAGCGACGCGCACCTTCGCGAACAGACCCTGCGTCCCCGCTTGCCGCACGCACTCGCCCATGACCTCGATCCGCCGCCGAATCGTCTCGCGGAAGCTGACGCGCGGGTTGCGGACCTTCACCTTCAGCTTGAAATCGCGCTCCATGCGGTGCCGTTTGATCTCCAGGTGCAGCGTGCCCATGCCGCTCATCAGCGTTTCGCCGGTGTTCGGATCGACGTCGCAATGGAAGGTCGGATCCTCTTTCTTGAGCAGGTTGATCACGTCATTCAGCTTCTGCTTGTCGGCCGACGACTCCGGCTCGATCGACTGGCTGATGACCGACTCGGCGAACAGGATGCGCTCCAGCAGGATCGGTTGCTGGAGGTCGCAGAGCGTGTCGCCGGTGATCGAATCGCGCAGGCCGATGACCGCCACGATGTCGCCGGCGACGGCCTCGCTCACCTCTTGCAGATCGGTCGGGTCGGCCATCGTGTGATAAATCTTGCTGAGTAGTTCCTTGCTGTCCTTGCCGGGGTTGTACGGCCGGCTCTGCGGCTTGAGGGTGCCGGAGTAGATGCGCAGGTAGTACAACTCGCGACTCTCGTTGGCGACGATCTTGAAGACGAGGGCGCAGAACGGCTCCTTCGGATCGGGCTTGCGCGTCTCCTCCTTGTCCTTCTTCTTCGGGTTGGTGCCGGTCACCGGCGGCCGGTCGAGCGGGCTGGGGAGGTAGTAGGTCGCGGCGTCGAGCAGCGTCTGAATGCCGATGTGCTCGCGTCCGGAGCCGCACAGCACCGGCTGAATCTGCCGTTTCAACGTCTGCTCGCGGATGACGGCGCGCAGCGTATCGAGCGGCACTTCCTTGCCGTCGAGGAAAGTGCTGGTGATGCGGTCCTGGTCGTCGAACGCCGTGAGCCGGTCGAACATCTTCTCGCGCCCCGCCTGGGCGTCGAGCAGATAGTCCTCCGGGATCGGCTCGCGGCGGATGGTCTTGCCCTTATCGGCGGGGTCGAAGAAGATCGCCTGCATCTCCAGCAGGTCGATGATGCCGCGAAACGGCACCGCGCTATCCTTGATCGAACCCGCGCCAATGGGGATGGTGAGCGCGACCGGGTTGCCTTCGAGGCGTTCGCGCACCTGTTCGACGGCGTTGTCGAAGTTGGCGCCGACGACGTCCATCTTGTTGATGAAGACGAGGCGCGGCACGAGGTACTTGTTGGCCTGGCGCCAGACCGTTTCCGACTGCGCTTCAACGCCCTTTTGCGCATCGAAGACGACGACGCAGCCATCGAGCACGCGCAGGGAGCGTTCGACCTCGGCCGTGAAATCGACGTGGCCGGGGGTGTCGATGAGGTTGACGGTGCAGTCGCGCCACTTGAAGGGAATGCAGGCACTGTAGATGGTGATGCCGCGTTCCTTCTCCTCGGCGTCGAAGTCGGTTTCCGTCGTGCCGGCGTCCACGGTGCCGAGCTTGTGCGTGGCCCCGGAGTAGTAGAGGATGTGCTCCGTGGTCGTGGTCTTGCCGGCGTCGATGTGCGCAATGACTCCGAGGTTGCGAATCTTGCTCAGGTCGATGGTTTTGGGTGCAGCGGCGGCCATCGTAACACCTCATCAAAAAAGATTCACCACAAAGACACAAAGGACACAAAGGAAAGACAAGCACCAGAAGAGGAGGAAACAGGAGGAGAGGTCGGTCTCCAACCCGTTTTTCTCCTCTTCTGCTTGTCTTTCCTTTGTGTCCTTCGTGTCTTTGTGGTGAATCCTCGCATTACCACGCGAAGTGCGAGAACGCCTTGTTGGCGTCGGCCATCTTGATGGTGTTTTCGCGCTTGGTCATGGCCTCGCCCTCACGGCGGTAGGCGGCCATGAATTCGTCCGCCAGGCGGAGAAACATCGGCCGGCCGGCCTTGCTGCGGGCGGCGCCGATCAACCAGCGAATGGCCAGGCTCTGCTGGCGCGTGCGGTTGACCTGCATCGGCACCTGATACGTCGCACCGCCGACGCGCTTGGAACGCACTTCGACCGACGGTTTGACGTTCTCCACCGCCTGGGTGAAGACGTCGATCGGGTTCATGTCGGGCATGCGCTTTTTGATCTGGTCCATCGCACCGTAGAAGATGCGGTGGGCGGTGGCCTTCTTGCCGCCCCACATGAGGCAGTTGGTGAACTTGCTGGCCAGCACGGAATGGTAGCGTGGATCGGGCTTCAGCGTCTCGGCGCTTGCGGTTCGTTTTGCCATGAGTGATGCAGTCCCTGTCTGGATGTCGCCCCGTTGGTTTCTTTCCTGGCGAGCGGGGGCCGTTAGACCCCCGGTTACTCACCGGGAGCCTAACGGCCCCCGCTCGCCAAACCACGTTGGCGGTTCGCTTTCTCCCCTCGCCCCGCGGGGAAAGGAGGAAATAGTGTCAGTTAATCGACGGCACCGGCAGCGGCCGGAAGCAGCGGAACGGCTTCACGGCGCGGATGGCGCCTGTCGGGTCGAAGAACAGCTGGTTGACCTGGCCGCAGGCGGGGCATGGGACGGAGGTCGAAGCGACGGACGCCTCGGTCTCCGTCTCGATGTCAAACCCCTTGCCGCAGCACTGTACCATCACACTCATCGATTCACCGCACGCACAGCACGAGAAATCGAGGGTGAGCTGAATGTCCTGCTCGGCTCCCTTTGCCATCGCGGATTCCTCCCGGGCCAATCGTTTTCCGTAACGTGCTACTTGCCTTCGCGCTTGGCGCCGTACTTGGAACGGGCCTGCTTTCGGTCGGCGACGCCCTGGGAGTCTAGGACGCCGCGGACAATGTGGTAGCGTACGCCGGGCAGATCGCGCACACGGCCGCCGCGCACCAGGACGATCGAGTGTTCCTGGAGGTTGTGGCCTTCGCCGGGGATGTAAGCCGTCACCTCGACGCCGTTGGAGAGACGGACGCGGGCCACCTTGCGGAGGGCCGAGTTCGGCTTCTTCGGCGTCATGATCTTGACCTGCAAGCAGACGCCCTTCTTCTGGGGGCAGCCGTGCAGGGCGGGGTGTTTCGGCCGGCTGTGCTGCGGCACGCGCGGCTTTTTGACAAGCTGGTTGATTGTCGGCATCGGTTCAATCGCTTCCGTCGTTGGCCCTCGGCACCCTCGTGGCGTGCCGACTTCTCGGTCGCGGCCGGCCCTTCGGCTTCCGCCGGTCCGCAGAAGGATTACGGTAGTGGGCGCGCGGGGGTCGGTCAAGAGGAACGGGCGAAGAAATCAGCAGCCGCGGGTGCCGAGAATTGAGGCGAACGGCACTCCGGTTTGCGACTCCCGCGCGCGTGACTTCGCGCGCCGACCACGCGGAAGAGATTCACGAGCCGCGACCGTCAGGGAGCG
>JBBQPD010000505.1:0-5175 GCA_038331535.1 Gemmatales bacterium
GGGGGCGTCAGCCCCCCGGTGACGTACCGGGGGGCTGACGCCCCCCGCTCGCCGGTGTTATTAGGGTTCGCCCGGTTCCGCCAGCCAGCGCTCCGCGTCCAGCGCCGCCATGCAGCCAGTGCCGGCCGCCGTCACGGCCTGCTTGTAATAGCTGTCCGCGACGTCGCCCGCCGCGAAGACGCCTTCAACGCTCGTCAGCGTCCGCTGTGGCTTCGTCCACAGGACGTAACCCTTGTCGTCCAGCTTTAATTGGCCGTCCAGGAAGTCCGTATTCGGAGTGTGGCCGATTGCCAGGAAGACGCCGCCCACCGGCAACTCTTCCGTCTGGCCGTTGACCGTGCTCTTGAGGCGCGCGCCGGTCACTCCCTCCTTGTCGGTTCCCAGCACCTCATCCAGGGCGCTGTTCCACTTCGGCGTGATCTTGGTGTTGCTCAGCGCCCGCTGCTGCATGATCTTGCTCGCCCGCAGCTGGTCGCGGCGATGCACCAGGTAAACCGTGCTGGCAAACTTGGTCAGGTACGTCGCCTCTTCCACCGCCGAGTCGCCGCCGCCGATGACCACGAGAGGTTTACCCTTGAACCGCGGCAACGCCCCGTCGCACACGGCGCACGCCGACACGCCACGGTTCTTGTATTTGTCTTCCGACGGCAAGCCGAGGTAGTTCGCGCGCGCCCCAGTGGCGATGATGACCGCCTGCGTCTCGATCGTCTGGCCCTCCAGCGAGGTGAGCTTGAACGGCCGGCGCGACAGGTCCACTTTCACGATGTCGTCGGTGACGATGCGCGTGGCGAAGTTGGCGGCCTGCTGGCGCATCAACTCCATCAGCTCGGGGCCGTTGATGCCGTGGCCGTCCTGGTCGGAGCCTTTCTGCACCCAGTAGGGTTGGCGATCCTTAGCGAGGGCAGAGGCGAGGTACTCGCGCGACTTGCCCGCGGGAAAGCCAGGGAAGTTCTCGACCTCCGTCGTCAGGGCGAGTTGGCCGAGCGGCAGGGTACCCTTGACCTGATTCTCGTTCGTGATCGCCCCCTCATATACCAGCGGGTTCAGGTTCGCCCGCGCGGCATAAATCGCCGCCGTCCAGCCCGCCGGGCCAGAACCGATGATCACGACTTTTTCCATCTCGGCGTCTCTCCTCTCACCACGCGGCGCGTCGGGGCGTACACTTCACAACAGATACATTCTACGGACGAAAACCGCTTGCGGCTTAGCGGGCGCCTCCCGCTAAGCCGCAAGCGGCGATCATGACGGCGCCATGAAACATCTCACCGACCTGCGTGAAATCCTGCGCTACGTGCCGCAGTTCCGCGACCGGGCCTTCGTCATCGCGCTCGATGGGGCCGTCGTCGAGGACGAAAACTTCCGCAACCTGCTCACCGACGTGGCCCTGTTGCGCAGTTTGAACATCCGCGTCGCTTTGGTCCACGGGGCCGGACACCAGATTCGCCACCTGGCCGAACAGAGCGGACAAACGCCCTCCAACATCGACGGCACCGGCGTCACCGATGCGCCCACGCTCCAACTCGCCCTCAACGCCGCCACGCGCGTTACGCACGAGATCCTCGAAGGTCTGTCCGCCACCGACCTGTACGGCGCCTACACCAATGCCGTCGTCGCTCACCCGGCTGGCATTCTGGCAGGGGTAGATCAACAGCACACCGGCCGCGTCGAGCGCGTCCAAGTCGCGCTGCTTCAGGGATTGCTCGAGCGCGACATCGTGCCGGTGATTCCGCCCATCGGCTGCGATGGCGAAGGCCGTTCGTATCGGCTTAACTCCGATTCGGTTGCCGTCGAAGTCGCCCGCGCCTTGCAGGCGGTTAAACTCATCTACCTGACGACTTTTGAGGGGGTGCGCGTCCGCGGATCGGCCGACGAGGCTGGGACAGGTCTCGTGTTGCTGCGGCAACTCTCCATCGAGGAAGCGGAGGGCATTCTTAAAAAGCAGCGCGCCGACGTGCCGCCGTTGTTGCTGCCAAAGCTGGAGCAGGCCGTGCGCGCCGCGCGCGGGGGTATCGAGCGCGTCCACATCATCGACGGCCGCGTCGAGGAAGGACTGCTCGCCGAGGTCTTCAGCAACGAGGGCATCGGCACGCTCATCCACGCCGACGAGTACCAGGCCATCCGCCAGGCGTACCGCAAGGACGTGCGCGTGATCTTTCATCTCATTCAGGCGAGCGTCGAAAACGACGAGCTGGTGCGCCGTACGCGCGCCGACATCGAGCGGCAGATCAACGATTTCTTCGTCTTCGAGGTGGACCGCAATCCGGTGGCGTGCGCCGCGTTACATTGTTTTCCGGAGCAGAAGCGGGCCGAACTGGCCTGTGTGCGCGTCGATTCACGCTACGAGAATAAGGGCATCGGCGGCAAATTGATGGCCTACGCCGAGGACCGGGCGCGGCAGTTCGGCGTCGAGATGCTCTACTGTCTATCCACGCAGGCGTTCAACTACTTCCAGCAGAAGGGTGGCTTCACCCTGGGTACGCCGGACGATTTGCCGCCGATTCGCCGCGAGCGTTACGACCGCAGCGGCCGCCGGTCGATGGTGCTGGTGAAGCGCTTGACGTGAGGCGCGTCGCCGCTTGCGGCTTAGCGGGTCTGCGCCGCTAAGCCGCAAGCGGTGACGCGATTCGTCTTTTCGCTTGACTCCAACCCGGTGCTGCATTCATCTATCGAGAGTCTGAATCTGCTTTCCAGTATTCATGTCCTCAGAGTCGAGGACGCGGGAACCATTAGCCATGCCCATCGAAATCAACTGCCCCAAGTGCAACACCCGGCTCTCGGTGAAGGAAGAACTCATCGGACAATCGGTGCGCTGTCCCAAGTGTCAGCACACGATGGTTATCCCCGACAACCGTCCGCCGGCGCTGCCCGTCGCGGCCCTGCCCGCCCCTGAGCCGCGGCCGCGGCGCGACGACTACGATGAGGAGCCTCCCCGGCGTGCCAAGCGCGATGACGACTACGACGACCGGCCGCGCCGTGCTCCGCGCGACGACTATGAGGATGACGAGAGGCCGCGGCGGGCGCGCCGCGATCAGTACGGCGACCGCGACGTTCGCCGCCGAACGGATGAGGGCAGCGGCGCCGCCGTCGCTTCCCTGGTTCTCGGCATCATTGGCCTTGTAACCTTGTGCATCCCCTATGTCAATTTTCTCGGTCTGATCTGCTCGATCCTGGCGATCATCCTCGGAGCGATTGGGCGCAACAGTCGCAGCGGCGGCATGGCCGTCGGCGGGTTGGTCCTCGGAATTCTCGTGATCGTCATCTGGGTGGTCCTCATCATCCTGGTGCTGTCGATCGGGCTTCACCTGACGAACATGTACGACCGGTTCTAGCCCCGATCGCGTTGCGCCCGCAAACTTCTCCGTGCCTTCTCAAACTGCGGCTACCGCGGGACAGGAGCGCTCGGCCGGCGTCTTGATGTAACGGCGGCGATTTTCTGCTTGCGTTCCTCATCCGTCCGGAGATAATGCTTCTACGTCGTTTCAGGTCTTTTATTCGGGATGAGCCGGTCGGCCCATACACCGGCCCGTTCATGGATGAACCGTCGTCAGAGTCTTCATCACGAGGAACACGACATGGCCCCGTCTGCGATTCCGCCCCTCGATAAACTCGATCCCGCTCAGGCATGGCGGCCCTGGGAGCCGTCCGCCGAAGAGTCGTTTAGTCTCAAATGGGCCGGTCATCTCTTTCGACGCGCGACCTTCGGCGCGACGCTTCCCGAGATGCGCCGCGCCGAGAAAGAGGGGCTGACCGCCACCCTCGACCGTCTCCTCAACGGCGAGCCGCGCTCGAAGGCGCTGACCGACTTCCTTCAGAAGGAAGGCGAGAAAATCGCCCGGCGCAACAACATCTTCGAGCTGCGCGCCTGGTGGCTCTACTGCATGCTCAACAGCGGCCATCCGCTGCGCGAGAAGATGACCCTGTTCTGGCACAACCACTTCGCCACCAGCATTACCAAGGTGCAGCGCACCCAGACCATGATGATGCAGAACGAGCTGCTGCGCAAGCATGCACTCGGCAAGTTCGGGACGTTCTTGCTCGAAATGAGCAAAGACCCGGCAATGCTGATCTACCTCGACTCGAACAGCAACGTGAAGGCGCACCCGAATGAAAACTTCGCGCGCGAAGTGATGGAGCTGTTCTCGCTCGGCGTCGGCAACTACACCGAGAAGGACATTCGCGAAGCCGCCCGCGCCTTCACCGGCTGGCACACCGATGGCGAGAGCTACGAGTTCAACGCCGGCTTCCACGACGTCGGGCCGAAGACGGTCCTGGGCAGCTCCGGCAACTGGGACGGCGGCGACGTGGTCGATATTCTGCTCAAGCAGAAGACCTGCGCCCGCTTCCTCGTCCGCAAACTGTATCGCACCTTCATCAGCGAGAACCAGGAGGCTCCCGACGCCCTGCTGGAACCCTTGTGCGAGCAGCTGCGCAAGACCGAGTACGACCTCGCGGCCCTGCTCCGCACGATGTTGGGATCGCAACACTTCTTCTCGGCCCACGCCTTCCGCCAGCGCATCAAGAGTCCCGTGGAACTCACCCTCGGCGCGGTGCGCTCCGTGACGACGGGCGGGTTGCCGCAATCGGTACTGGTCAGCAAGCTGGAAGCGATGGGGCAAGACCTCTTCGCGCCGCCGAACGTCAAGGGTTGGACCGGCGCCCAGGCGTGGCTCAACACCTCCACCATCCTGACCCGGCAAAACTTCGGGCAGGCTGTCGCGATGGGTACGCTCTGGAACAACATCCCGCAGCGTGGCCCTGGGCGCTTTGATCCCCAGGTTGAGCTTGTCGAACCGGATGAGCCATCGCAACCGGAACCCACGACCGTTCCGCCAGGGACGGACCCGAAACCGGTCAAGCGTCCATCGCGTCCGGAAGAACCGGCGCCGGCGAAGGAGTTCGATCCGGCCCGCGTCATCCACGAGGAGAAGGCGGCCACGGCGGAGCAAATCGTCCGCGTCCTGCTCGACACGCATTTGCCCGGCGGCGTCAGCAAGTCGGTGCAGGCGAAGCTCGTCGCTTTCGTTGAGGCCGGCAAGCCGGCCGGACCGGCCCTCGACCGCCGCGTGCGCGAGGCCGTTCACGCGATCATGTGCATGCCGGAATATCAACTGGCGTAATAATCTGCTCGGCGAGCGGGGGGCGTTAGCCCCCCGGTGAGTCACCGGGGGGCTAACG
>JBBQPD010000506.1:0-5173 GCA_038331535.1 Gemmatales bacterium
GGGCCCCCCTTGGTTGTGAAGCGTGGGGGGCGGTCTTTTTGCCTCGCTTGGGTAGCCGCGAGCGCGGCAGCGCGGCGCTCGCGGCTAGATGACTGTTTCGCAAGTTCGCTGCCAGTGCTTTTACCTTGAACCTGACAGTCGAACACCCCGGTGCAATAGGCGGAAGGGGGCACCGCTCTCGTAGCGCAGGATAGCTTAGACGTGGTTTCAAAACCCTTGTAGGACAAGCTTTAGCTTGTCCCACTGCGGACAAGCTAAAGCTTGTCCTACGTTTTGAAACCACGTCTTACCGCGGTCGGGTACGTTACGGGGAGTTGAATTCCGGGAAAAGAATCGACTTTCTGGGTATTTCGGCGGGAGAGTCAGACGGTGTGTTGGCGTGGCGGACATGCGCGGCACTAGCCGTAGAGTCATGAACGGCAGAGACTTACGTTGACAAGTATGTCCGCCACCTGTGGCGGAGGTACTCGGAATGTGGCGGAGATGCTTTCGAGCCTCGTCCTGCTTCGTTACGGGCAGCAGACTTGTGAAATGGTCATCTAGAGACCGTCGCCCCGGAGGCTCGTATGCGACCGTTCTCCGCGACGACCTCCCGGCTGCCCACGAACCTTTCACTGACCCCTTCGATCCTCGACCGCCTCGTCGATCCGGAGTTGATGGGCGGCCTGCTGCACGGCTTCGACCTCCGGCACATGATCGATTGCGTCCGTCGCGATCTGGAAGCGCTGCTGAACACGCGCCGGTCCGTCGTCGCCGACCCGGAAGCTTTCCCCGAGGTCGCCGACTCGGTCGTCACCTACGGCATGCCCGACATGTCGCTCCTGACCGCCGCCTCCGCGGCCGAGCGCCTCGAGATCGGCAAGCTCGTTGAGGCCGTCGTCGCCCGCTTCGAGCCGCGCCTGCGCGATATCACCGCCAGCCTGGTAGACTCGAAGGCCGCGGGGGAGGAGCAGACGGTCAGCTTCCACATCCAGGCGAAGTTGGCCGTCGATCCATCGCCGGATGTCAGCTTCGAAACGGTCCTGGAGCTGATGACGGGGCACACGTCGATCAAAGCGGGTGAAGGGGCGACATGAGCGAAGTGCTGTTCCCCTACTACGAGCGCGAGCTGCTCTTCGTCCGCAAGTTCGCCCAGGATTTCGCCCGCCGTTATCCCGCGGCGGCCGGGCGCTTGCTGCTCGACGGCGGCCGCAGCGCCGATCCGCACATCGAACGCCTCATCGAGTCGTTCGCCCTGCTGACGGCGCGCGTCCAGCACAAGCTCGACGACGAGTTTCCGGAACTCACCGACGCCTTGCTCAGCGTCCTCTATCCGCACTACCTCTCGCCGATTCCGTCGATGGCGATCGTCCAGTTCGACGTGGACCCGAACCGGGCCGGCCTGCCGGACGGCTTCCGCATCGAGCCGCAGAGCCTGTTGCGCACGCAGCCGATCAACGACCTGCGCTGCAAGTATCGCACCTGCTATCCCGTGACGCTTTGGCCGGTCGAACTGACCAGCGCCGCGCTGCTGCCGCCGCCCTTTCCCGCCGGCCTCAATCCGCCGCCGCGCAGCGCCGCCGCGCTGACGTTGCGCCTGCAATGCCAGGGCGGGCTGAGCTTCGCCGACCTGTCGCTCGACCGGCTGCGCCTCTTCCTCGCCGGAGACAGTCAGTTCGTCGCCAACCTCTACGAACTGCTGTTCAATCACACGATCCAGGTCGTCTTCCGCGCGCTCGATCGCGTCGGGCCGGGAGCGCGGCGACTGGAGTTCGAGCCAGCGGACTGTCTCGGCCAGGTCGGCTTCGAGCGCGAAGAAGGACTGCTGCCCTACCCGAATCATTCTTTCCTCGGCTATCGGTTGCTCACGGAGTTCTTTTCCTTTCCGTCGAAGTTTCAGTTCCTCGACCTGGGCGGCTTTCGTGAGGCCGCGCAGGCAGGCTTCGGCAAGACGCTGGAAGTGATCTTCTTCCTCGACCGCAGTCAGCTCAGCCTGGAACAGGGCGTCGATCCCGACTCTTTTCGATTCGGCTGCACGCCGATTGTCAACCTGTTCGAGCAGTTGGCGGAACCGATCCGCCTGACCCGGCAGCGCTACGAATACCGCGTCCTTCCCGACGTGGCCCACCCGCAGGGTCTCGAAGTTTACTCGGTGGACACCGTCAGCAGTGCGGACCCGAACACCGGGGCCGTGTCGGAGTACCAGCCCTTTTACTCATTCCGCCACGCCCAGGACGATCGGACTCAGCAGACGTTCTGGTACGCGGCCCGGCACCAGTCGATTCGCGAAAACGACGCGGCGACCGACGTGCATCTGCGCCTGGTGGACCTGGACTTCGACCCGCGCCTGCCCGGCGAGCCGACGCTGGCCGTGCGCACGACCTGCACCAACCGCAACCTGCCGGCTATCCTGCAACGGGCCGGCGACCGCTTGCACTTCGAGTTGGAATCGGCCGCCCCGCTGGCGGGTATTCGCTGCCCCGTGCCGCCGACTCTGCCGCTGCGCCCCCCGACGCGCCGCGGCGCTCACTGGCGGCTCATTTCGCACTTGAGCCTGAATCACCTGTCGCTCACCGACCCGGTTCACGGCCGGGCGGCGCTGCAAGAAATCCTGCGGCTCTACGACTTCTCCGATCCCCAGGCGGGACAGCAGCTCGCCTCCGTGACGCGCCATCTGATTGAGGGTATCGTGTCCGTGAGCAGCCGCCGCGTGGTCGAGCGCGTGACGTCGGGCACGGCCGGCGGCTTCGTCAACGGCGTCGAGGTCGCGCTGGAGTTCGACGAGGAAAAGTATCTCGGCACTAGCGTGTTCCTGTTCGCCAGCGTTCTCGAACGTTTCATCGCCCTGTACGCGTCGATAAACTCCTTTACGCAGCTCGTCGGCAAGACCCGGCAAGCGAAGAGGTATTTCAAGAAATGGCCGCCGAGGGTCGGAGAGCAGCCGATGCTCTGAAAGGATGAAGGATGAAGGATGAAGGATGAACCGGAACAGAAGCCCTCGCCGCGGCGGGGCGGGAAGGTCGAACCGAATCCCCGTGAGGAGCCATCTCATGCCGGGACCGGTACGCTTTCATCCTTCATCCTTCATCCTTCATCCTTTCCCGCGCGCTCCGTGGCCGCGCGCCTGTTCGCGGAGCCGTTCGGCTTCGACTTCTTTCAGGCGGTGCGCCTCCTGGAGCAGATTTATCCCGACCGTGTGCCCGTCGGCCGCGCCGGACCGGTGTCGGCAGAAGTCGCCCGCTTCCAGGCGCTGGCGTCGCTGAGCTTTCCGCCGAGTGCGTTGACCACGCTCACCACGCCGACGGCCGACGGCACTCCGCCGCAAATGACGGTGACGTTCATGGGGTTGACCGGCCCCAGCGGCGTGCTGCCGCGCCACTACACGGAAATGCTTCTGAACATCGGCAAAGAGGTGAAGACGTCCGAACGTTTCGTCCTGCGCGACTGGCTCGATCTGTTCAATCACCGTCTGATCTCGCTGTTCTTTCGCGCTCACGAAAAATATCGCTTCGACGTGTCCTACGCCCGACCGCGGCGCAGCGGCGCGGAGTCGGACCTGTTCACGCTCGCCCTGCTGAGCCTGGCCGGCGCCGGCATGGCGCCGCTGCAAGACCGGTTGCGCGTCGTCTCCGTCGGCAGCGCGGCCGCCGAGCCGGAGCGCGTGCTAGCGCGCGTGGAAACGCTGACGCTGGCCTACTACAGCGGCCTGCTGTCTCGACGACCGCCAACCGCGGTGGGCCTGCAAGCGCTGGTTCATGACTATCTGTCGCTGCCCGTCAAGGTGCGGCAGTTCCAGGGCCGCTGGCTGCGGCTGGAGTCCGCCAAGCAAACACGGCTAGGAGAACCGAGCGGCTATGCGGCGCTTGGCGTCAGTGCCGTCGTCGGCGACCGCGTCTGGGACGCCCAGGGCAAGATTCGTCTGCGTATTGGGCCGCTGGACCGGCGCCAGTTCCTCGACCTACTCCCCGACCGCCAACCGTTCCCGGAGCGGAAATCCTACTTCGCCCTGACGCACCTGGTTCGGTATTATCTCGGTATGGAGCTGGAGTTCGACGTGCAGTTGGTGCTGCGCGCCGACGAGGTTCCGGAGTGCCAGCTTCCCGAAGGCACCGCCGACGGACCGCAGCTCGGTTGGACGAGCTGGATTCCGAGTCAGTCGTTCGCCGACGATTCCGAAGAAGCCGTGTTCGAGGGTGAAGACGCGGTTCGCATCGACGGGGAGTGACGCTCTGTTAGGTGCAATCTACGAGCCGCGACCGTTAGGGAGCGCTGGCGCATCGCTTCTCAAGGCGCTCCCTGACGGTCGCGGCTCGTAAAGAACAACACTTGCTCGTCCAGGCTATACTCGCGGAGGTGCCGTGCCAACGATTCCGCCGGACCCGGCGCCAGGGCAACCCGAACGCTCGGCGGGCCGGCCGCGCAGTCGCGTTTCCGATGTTCGCCAGTTACTGGACTCGTTGCAGCACGCCGCGCCGGAGCGCGCTAAGTTCGTCACCAACGCGATCGGCATCAAGCTGTTGCTGTTGCCTGCCGGGACGTTCTGGATGGGGTCTCCCGAGACCGAAGCAGACCGACGCGGCGGCGAAGGGCCACGCCGCCAGGTGACGCTCAACACGCCGTTCTACCTGGCCGTTACGCCGGTGACGCAGGAGCAATACGCGCGCGTCATGCACCAGAATCCGAGCCGGTTTCAGCGCGGCTGCGGCGGCGGTCCGGACTATCCCGTCGATTCGGTGACCTGGGCCGAGGCGTCGGCGTTTTGCCGTCAGCTCGGCGCCCTGCCCGAAGAGAAACAGGCCGGCCGCGCGTATCGCCTGCCGACCGAGGCCGAATGGGAATACGCCTGTCGGGCCGGAACCCAATCGGCCTACGCCTTCGGGGACGAACTCGCGGCGGAGCAGGCCAACTTCGATGCCGAGAGTAGCGGCCGCCGCCAGACGACGCCGGTCGGCGCGTACCCCGCCAACCTGTTCGGCTTGCACGACATGCACGGCAACGTCTGGGAATGGTGTAGCGACTGGTTTTCGGACAGCTTCTATCGGCACGGCCCGGACAAGGATCCGCGCGGCCCCGCCGCCGGTGAGCTGCGCGTCGTGCGTGGGGGATCGTGGCGGAACCAGGCGCCGACGTGCCGCGCGGCGTATCGCAACGCCTTCGCGCCGCACAATCGCGACGCCGCCACGGGATTCCGGGT
>JBBQPD010000507.1:0-5165 GCA_038331535.1 Gemmatales bacterium
AGGTTCTCGACGGCGGTCGGGTCGGGCACGTCCTCGGGGTCGAAGCCGGGGCCTTCGTCGCGGATGACGATCTCGAAGTGAGTGGCGTCGAGGTGGTAGCGGACGAAGACGCGCTTGGCACGGTCCATCTGGTTGCCGTGCTTGATAGCGTTGACCAGCGCTTCCTCAAGGGCCAGACGGATGCCGAAAATGTCTTTTTCGTGCGTTCCCCGCTCTTGGAGGATCAGCTCGATCCGGTCCTGGAGTTGCCGGGCGGCGGCGGGGTCGCTGGCGAGGACAATTTCGACCGCCGGGCTTCCCTTGTCGCGCGGTGGGTTCATCGTGTCCAGAAGGGTTAAAAACACAGAGAAATCCCCAGATTGAGCGGCCAAAGGGGCCGACAGACCTGTCCCGAACGATCCTGTCCGGGTAGGGAACTTACGCAACTGTGCCACGTCGCACTGCGGACGAGCCGTGAGACTTCCGGTGTCTGACAGGGGCTGATTTTCGGCCCGTGCGATGGGGAGAGCCGAGTCCGGGAAGAGAGGGGTCGCGGCGCGTTCCCGGTGTCGCGAAAGAAATCCATGACCGGAATCCTTTCCATCGTGGCCGCAAGGGCCGGGTCCGTCCGCCTTGCACCTGCCGGCGCCGCGCGCCGGGTCAAAACGCTTGTAACGCCGTCTGCTCGTCTTTTTCGATCCGAAAGAACTTGTCGAGGCGCGTGATCTCGAAAACTTCGAAAATCTGCGGACTGATGTCGCACAGGATGAGCTTGCCGCCCGCGTCCTTGGTCTTCTTGTTGAGGGTGATGAGCTTGCCGAGGGCGGCGCTGGAAAGGTATTCGACGTTGCCGAAGTTCAGCAGCAGCTTGGTCAGTCCGTCCTGCTCGACGAGGGCGAACAGCTGCTCGCCGATGTTCTGGATATTTTGTTCTTCGAGGATTTTTTTATCGACGAAATTGACGACCGTGACGTCCCCAATGTTTTCCACTTCGAGGCGGCGCCGGCGCGGTTGAGCGGACATGATAAGCTCCTGAAACGCGAAGAATGCCGCGTTCGACCCCCGAGGTTCACAGACGAACAGAAAAACGAAATGGGCACGACCGAGAACCTTTATAGATGTTAGACCTCTCCGCGGTGATGTCAAGAAGAATCTGCCTCAGCGCGACAGGCAGTACCACGCCGCGCCGCCCGCCAGCCCGCACAGTCCCAGCGCCAGCGCCAACCGCCACGACGAACCGGCCGCGGCGACGGGGCGCTCGCTCTCGGTCGGCAGCGGCAACTCGGCCACGCGCCGCAGCAGCTCGGCGACCTCCGCGGCGGTCTGCGGCCGGCACGCCGGGTTCTTCGCCATCATCCGCGCGACCAGGTCCGTCAGGGCGGCGGGCAGCCCCGGCCGCAGCGACGGCAGCGGCGGCGGCTCCTCGGTCCGCTGTCGCCGAATCTTGTCGCGGCTGGTGCCGCCGGGAAACGGCCGCTTGCCGGACAACACGAAGTAGAGCGTGCAGCCCAGGGCGTACACGTCGGAGCGGGCGTCCACGCGCGTGGCGTCCTCGGTCTGCTCCGGTGCGATGTAATCCATCGTGCCGACGACGCGGCGCGGGCCGCCCAGGATAATTTCGTCCTTGTGCTCCTCGCCGCGCACCAGGGCCAGGCCGAGGTCGAGGACTTTGGCCCGGTCGTCGGCCGTGACCTGCACGTTGCCGGGCTTGAGGTCGCGGTGGACGATGCCCTGACGGTGGGCGTAATCGATGGCGTCGGCGACCTGGGCCAGCAGCCGTGCCGCCCGCTCCGGCGCCAGCGGCCCCTCGATCGCGACGATGCGCGACAGACTCCGACCGGGGAAATACTCCATGGCGATGTAGTAGACGCCGCGTTCCTCGCCGGTCTCGTAGATGCGCGCCAGGTCGGGGTGGGCGACGCGCTGGCAAATCTCCATCTCACGGCGAAAGCGCGCCAACAAGCGCTCGCGGGTGCGGATGCGATGCGGCGGCAGCACCTTCAGGGCGACGAGACCGCCGGCGCGGCGATCGCGGGCCAGGTAGACCTTGCCGGTGCCGCCCTTGCCGATCGGACCGAGGATCTGGTACGGGCCGACGAACAGGCCGCGCCAGTGTCCCGCCAGCAACTTGCGAAATTGGTAGCGCGACAGCTTGCCGGTGCGGACCAGATGTTCGCCGAGGGCGTCTGCATCGCCGCGCGCTTCCGGCGGCAGCTCGTCGGCGGCGGCCTGCAACTGCGCTTGGTCCAGTAAGCCGCTGCGCAAGATGGCCCGCACGAACTTCGCGACGTCGGCCGGCGGGTCGGCGCCGGGCGGCGGTGCAGACGAGGTCATGCGTGCGTCTCGGCGGACGACAGAGGACGGGGCGCTTTCATCATGCCGTTTTCGCCGCGAAACCACCAGAGAGAATCGGTCCGCGTCGAAATCTTCGACTGGGCCGGGGTTATTTGGACGTTCCTCACCGCACCTTCGCCTGGAAGCGAACCACGCCGCTCTCCCCCGGCAGCAGCTTCCCGGTGACCTCCCAGCGCAGGACCAGCGAACCGGCCTCGTTCTCCTGCATCGTGAACACCACGTCGCGGTCCGAGTGCGATGTGCCGGGAATGTACTCCAGGCGGCCCGACAGGCTGTCCACTACCGCCACGTCGGTGATCGGTTGGCCGCCGTGGTTGCTGTACTTCAGCGTGAACGTCACCACCTCGCCGGGCTGGGCCGTGTGCTTGTCGGCGGTCTTCTCCAGATGCAGCGGCCGCTCCGGAGCACGCGGCGCCTCGTTCTGGACCGCCATCAAGTCCTGCGTGAACAGCGTATCGCTCACCACCTCCGGCCCGCCCGCGATCCGGCCGATGACCTCCGTCCGCATCGTCACCACGTTCGCCGTTGCTCCCATCTTCACCCGCATCTCGCCCGCGAATTCCGTCTGGCGATTCGTCAGGCTCGGGATGCGCACGCGCACTTGCTCGTAGCCGCGCACGTCGCGATGGTTCACGACGGCCAGCACGGTGTCGTAACGGCCCACGCCCACCTCGGAGCGCAGGACGCCGAAGCGCGGCACGAACAGACAGACGCGGTTGGAACAGGAGAAGCTCTTGCGCCCCCGGCTGTCCTTGAACTCCGCGACCGCGTCCTCCGGGTTCAACCCCTGGAGAATCCCGTCGAGGTCGAGACCGGGCCGCAGCGGCTTGCCGTTGGCGAGATAGGCTGGGTTCGGCGGGTTGATGCAACCGTTATGAATCCACTCTTCCTCCGGGCGGCACGGACCCAGGGTCGGGTCGTACCAGGGGAAGCAGGCCCAGGGCAGCATGGGCGGCGCTGCCGGCTGGCCCAGCACGCGCTCGTCGGGGAACAACACCGTGCCAGGCACCGACGACCGCGCCACCTCTTGCGGCGTGAACTCAAGCTGGCCAAAGCGCAGCACGATCAGCGGCCGGCCGCGCTCGCGGGCCTCTTCGAGCAGGTCGCGATCGTTGGGCACCACGGCCTCCAGCGGCAGGTCGGGCGTCGTCGCCGTCGGCGTCGCCCGTTCCGGGTGTTCGAGGTAAATCACCTTCGTGACGAGGGCGCCGGCTAGCGCCTTCTGCACGTCTTCTTCCGTCAGCACGACCGCGGCGGGAAACGCAGCGCCGCTGAGGCCGGGCGGCAGGGCGAGGGTGCCGCGGACTTCCAGCGTCGGATAGAGACTGACGCCGGGGTGCAGCTTGAAGCCGTTCAGCTCCAGGCGATAGATGTAGCCGGGGCGAAGGCCGAGCTGCGCCGGCGCCGTCAGGTCGCGCGGCCGAGCCATGCCCTGGTAGACGATGGCGTGCATCCCGGCGGGGCCGATCAGCTTGACGTGCATTAACGGCGCCAGTCCGCGCGCGGGCGGCGGCGCGTACTGCGCGGAAGCCGCCGCGGCGCAGGCCAGGAGCAAGGCCACCGGAAGGATGGAGCGTGACAACATGGGTGGACCCGTTGAAGGAGGCGGATAATGGGACCGCTTGCGGCTTAGCGGCCTCGCCGCTAAGCCGCAAGCGGCAGGTCAGGCGGTTACTTCAGCGACGGCACCGTGAGGCTGGCGGGGGTCGTCCCGCTCGGCGCCTCCGGCAGCATCTGGCCGACCGGGCTGCCGGGGCCGTTCTGCGGCGGAATCCGCGGCATCAGGTCCGCCGGCAGCGTGTTGAGCGGCATCAGACCTTGCGGAACCCGACCGGGCTGAGCCGCGGCCGGCGGCGCAGGCGCCGTCACGGCGGGCGGGATCATCCCCGGTTGGATGATGCCGGGAGGCGGGTTGCCGGTCAGGCCGAACGGCGGCACCTGGTCGCCGAGACCGCTCATGCCAGGAGGCATACCGGGCATCCCAGGGGGCATACCGGGCATCCCAGGCATGCCAGCGCCCATGCCCATGCCGGGCATCATGGGCGGCCGGGGCTGGAAGGGACTCGGGGCATCCATCGCCGGCGTGTTCGGCAGCTCCAGCAGGATGTTGCCGATGCGCACCACGAGCAGGATGCTGCCGCGGCGGCAGGCCTCGGCGATCGGATCGGCGCCCGGCTCCAGGCGCGACGAGATGATCTCTTCGGCGCCGGTCGAGGCCAGATCCTGGTACTGCGGGTCGGGCAGGTAGATCACCTTGACGACGAAGTTGCCGGCGGCCACCTGGTTCAGGTCTTCCTCGGTGATGCTCAACGGCACCGAGCTGTGGGCCAGGAACGTCGCGGTCTTGTTGTTGGTCGGCACCACCTCCAGGGTCGGATACAGTTCCAGACCCGGGCGCTGCGGAATGTCGGTCAGCTTGAGCCGATAGATGGCGGCCTGCAGGAAGTTGTAACGGCCGGGAGCCGTCAGGTAATCGGCGCCAAAGCCGGGCTTGCCGTCGGCGGTTGGGCCGAACCACGAGATCTTCATGCCGCTGGGGCCGACGAAGCGCACGGACGTGCGCTGGACCGGAAAAGGCGTCGGCGCGGCGCCGGTCAAGGCGCCGACGGCGGCGACGGCTCCGGGCGGCGGTCCGCCCGGTCCACCCATCATCGGCGGTCCGCCCGGTCCGCCCATCATCGGCGGTCCGGCCATGGGGCCGGGCATGTTGGCGGAAGCCTGCATGATGCCGCTGCTGCCGCGGCCGTGCTTGTCGATCTCGTCCAGCACGCCGGGCGGCAGACCCTGGGCGACGGCATCGCGGGCCATACTTTGCGGCGTCGCCTCTGGCA
>JBBQPD010000508.1:0-5149 GCA_038331535.1 Gemmatales bacterium
ACCACAACCACTGGACGTATCGCTATCACTGGACCCAGTACGGCTGCGACTGCTTCTGGTGCCCGAGCACGTCCTGCTGGTACTACTTCTGTGAGCCGCGGGCCTGCTACCTGCCCGTGAGCTGCATCAGGGAAGCGCCGCCAGCCCCCGTGAATGTGGCCGCCGCCGCGGCAGCGTCCTCGTCCGCCGTCGTCGCCCCGACTGTCGTCACGAACGTGATCGGCCTACCTCTGCAGGCTCCGGTCGCCCTGCCCTCGGACCTGCCGCCGCCGCTGCCGCCGAGTGCGCCCAGCAAGGTGACGAACACGTCCATCGGCTCGGTCGGCACCGTGCAGCCCATCGGCTCGTCGGTCCCGCTGCCGCCCGGACGATGAGGAACATGGGCAGACGCAATAGCCCCCGGCAAGCCGGGGGATATATCAAACACATAGCCCCCGGCTTGCCGGGGGCTCGCCATTTCCCCCGAACGAGCCGCGAAACGATGCAAAACGGGACACGTCGGCGAGAAACTTCAAATACGAAACGTGCCCGTCCCTTTTTCCGCACCGGAAATGATATTGCACGTCTGCGCCAGCCTGCGTATAAGCGCGCGGGTTGAATTGAAAGGTCGATGGATCCTCCGTTGACTGTGTAGATAATTCCAAAGAGAAAGTTTCCTGTTATGTCTACACTCACTTGTACTCCCAAGTGCCAAGCGCAGAATCATTCGGTCGCCGAATGGCTTCACGAACTCCACAACAGCAAGCGGTTTCACTCGTTCTGTGCGAATCTGATGGCGCGCACCGAACTATCGATCATGACGCCGTTCGAAGAAATTGCTACCCTGTCCTTCCTGATTGAACGGCTTCAAACCGGAACTGTCGTGGAGATTGGGACATTCTTCGCCATCACCACGCGTATTATGGCCGAAGCCATCGCCGCAGCCGGTGGCAAGGTAAAATTGATCACCCTCGATCCATTCGGCGGACATCGTGTTCCGTCCATCATCGAGACCTGGCCAGAACCCTTACGCCAATTCACTGAGTTCAAGCCCATCAGTTCGATGGATTATTTTCAGGGGCTGGAAACCGCTTGGACACCCAAGGGCAGCGAATCTCCCTTCCAATTGTTCTTCGTGGATGGTCATCACAACCTTGAGTATGCCCTGTTTGACATCGTACGCTCGGCCGACCACCTCAAACCCGGAGGGGTCATCGTCCTGGACAATATGGAGCAGAACGGCCCACGGCAGGCCGCCTTGCAGTTTCTCCGCTGGAATCCCGCCTGGTCGTTGTATGTCCGGGGGGTCGTCTACGACGCCAGCGTTTCGGATGCCGAGCTTGACAAAGCCCTCGAAGGCTCTCAAGGTTGGGGAATCCTGATCAGTCCAAAAGATATTCCCGTGACACGGACCGCCCGCAAGTTCGCCAAAGCCCATATTCCGTACCAGTCCATCCACGGCCTCAAACTCAACATTCGAGATCAAACCGGTCCAGGACAAGTGGTAGTCAGCCTGCACTATTTCGCCATCCCGTTCGATTATCACATCAGCGGCACCGGCATGGTCTACAAGGAGGCCGCTTGCACGTCCCCGTGTATGGCGCCTGATTCTTCGATGGTCGCCTGGTTCGAGCAGGTGGTAGAACTCGAACTCGGAACGGGCCAGATGAACGTCCAGTATGAGTTGGAATTGACTTTTATTCCGGACGACCCACAGGGTTACATGCTCCTGGACTTCGACTGTCCGTACGAGTTTGCGACGGAGCCATTGTCTCCGATCTTGTCGACATCAATGGATGATCGCTCGGATCCAGCAATGTCAGACAGTCTTGTCGCCCTCGACTTCGTCACCACCTGAGTACGCGCCTGCGTCAAGGCCAGAAAAAGGGCGCGGACAGTTGATCAACTGTCCGCGCCCCGTTTCTGCGCCTAAAGTTGCCCGATCAGGAGCGCGACGGGAAACGCCTCCAGCACTTCCGCCAAGGACAACGCGCCTTGATCGGATCGGCCGGTCGTCGTCAGCGTCTGTCCCGTCAAAAGGTTGCGCCACTTCCGAGGCGACCCCGCTGGCAAAATGAGCCTGGTATCCTCCCACACGGCCCGGCCCATCGGCAGCTGTTCCACCGCCGTCGCCAGGCGCGTTACCAGGCGCGGGACCACGACCAGCGCGTGGCGATCCTGCCAGCTTCGCCGGAACGCAAAGACGTGATCGCGGCGCGGCCCGTCCGCCTCCAGGGGCAGGTGCTCGCCTTCCGTGAACAGGCCGGGGTTCTCGCGGCGGCAGGTCAGCGCCCGCCACACGAGGTAGAGCTTGACGCGGCCATCGGCGCGCGTCGCGATCAATTCATCCGCCAGCGCGCGCAGGTTGCCGCCGGCCTCGCCCACGCGCGCCTGCAACTCGGCCAGGTAACGAGCGCGCATCTCGTAATCGACCGGCCGACGGTTGTCGGGATCGACGAGGCTAAAGTCCCAGAGTTCGGTCCCCTGGTAGACGTCGGGCACACCAGGAGCGGTGAGCTTGAGCAGCGTCTGAGAAAGGGAGTTAAACAATCCGTAATGGCTGACACGCTTCTGAAACGGCGTGAAGAGGCGAAGAAATTCCGCGCCTCCGGTGGGATCGAGGACGCGGCCGACGTACTGCTTCACGGCCTCGTCGTAGGCCGGGTCGGGGTTGACCCAGCTGGTGTTGACCTTGGCCTCGTGCAACGCCTTCTGCAGGTAGTCCTGTACGCGCCGCACAAAGTCGGCGTGGGCCTCGGGGCCGCCGTCCCCCAACGGCCAGGCGCCCACCAGCGTCTGGTAGAGGAAGTACTCCTCGTTCGCGTCCGGAACCTGCTCCTCCTCGATCTCGACGCGGAAGGCCTTGTTGACGTGCCGCCAGGCGTTGACGGCGTCGCGCCATTCGCCGGGTATTTCCGAGAGCACGTTGAGGCGGGCGCGAAAGTCCTCGCCGCGCTTGGTGTCGTGCGTCGCCGTCGTGGACAGGGAGCGCGGCGTTCGCGCCTGCCGCTCCTGGAAGTGTCGATGCAGGCCGGAAGCCGTCAGGCCGAAGCGCGCGGGGTCGCCGCCGACTTCGTTGAGCGACAGCAGGCGGTTGTACACGTAGAACGCGGTATCTTCGACGCCCTTGGCCATCACCGGCGCCGTGACCTGCTGGAATTTGCCGGCGAAGCGTAGCTGCTCGTCGCGATACGCGGGGCCGGCCGTGTCGGCGCGCGGCTCCTTCAGCAGCAGCGTGTCGCGGACGAAATCGAACAACGCCGCGCTCAGGGCCGGGTTGCGCCGTTTGGCCCGACGCACCGCCATCTGGACGTTGCGGCGATCCACGTCGCGAATCCCGTCGGCGACGATGTAGGGGCGATAGACCGGGAAACAGGCGATGACCTCGCGCAGGGCGTGCCGCAAACTATTGAGCGTGAAGTCGCGCGACCAGCGATCCTTCTGGGCCAGCCGATCCAGCTGATAGGCGAGCATGTGCAGCTCGCTCGAAAGGGCGATTTGCAGGATCAGGAACTTCTTCTCATAGGCCATTTCCGGGAAGGGCGTGTGCCCGCCGACCACGTCCTCGTAGAGGCGCGTAAAGGCGTCGGCGTTATCGACATCGACGAAAAGACCGTTGACGGCGTTGAGGAACTCGTACCCCGTCGTGCCCGCCACGGGCCAGTCGGCGGGCACCTGTTCACCCGCTCCCAGAATCTTCTCGACGACGACATAGAGCGGCTGCTCGGAAACCTCGGCGGCTGGCTGGTGCGGGGCGTCGATCCGCTGTTTCAGCTGCCTCTCGGTTTCACTCCATTGAAGGTCTTTGAACTCCGCCTCCGTCTCAATCAATCGCCGCGCCAGGCCGAGGAGGTAATGGCTCTGGAGACGTTGCAGGTATTCCCGCGGATCGTACAGGCCATCCGGGTGGTCGATGCGCAGGCCGGTGATGTCGCCCTCCGCCAGCAGGCGCATGATGCGTTCATGCGCGGCGGCGAACACTTCCGGCCGCTCCATGCTCAGGGCGGCGAGGTCGTTGATGTCGAAGAAGCGGCGGTAATTAATCTCATCGGAGGCGACGCGCCAGTAGGAGAGGCGATACGCCTGGGCATCGAGCAGACGGTCGAGCAGGTCGAAGCTGTGGCGCCGGCCCGGTGTGCCGTTGAAGCGCTCGACGACAATACCGACCAGCGGACCGAAGGCCGGGATTTCCGCGGTCAGAGTGGCCAGTCGACGCTTGACGACCTCCTTCTCGCGCAACCCTTCCGCGATGCGCGCCGGGTCGGAGTCGGTACGCGGCGGCAGGTGCGTTATCGCCGTCTGGATGCTCTGGACCTCGACGGTCACCGCGGAGTCGGGGCCAAGCTGTTTGACCATCTCCTCCAGCAGCGGGCCGAGGATCAGGCCGTAGGTGCGCGGATCGACGGGAAAACGGTGCTCGAAGTAGGCGACGCGAAACGTGCCGGCGTCGTACTCCAGTTGCAGGCGGCCGGCTTCCAGCGCCTCGCCGTAAGGCTGGCCGAGGAATGGGAGCAACACGCAGCCCAGCAGCTCCGGTCGCGGCGAGGCGTACCAGGCGATGTCGAAGAAGCCGGCGTAGGGCGACGACGGCCCGTTCTCCAGCACATCCATCCACCAGGCGTTCTCCTTGCCGACGCCCATGTGGTTGGGCACCGTGTCGAGGAGCTGACCGAGACCGTTGGTTTGCAGCGTGTCGGCCCAGACGGCATAGTCGGCGTCGCTGCCGATCTCCGGATTCAGCGCGGCGTGGTCCACAATATCGTAGCCGTGCTGGCTGCCGGGCCTGGCTTTGAGATAGGGCGAGGCGTAGCAGTGGCTAACGCCGAGGTCGCGCAGGTACGGCACGATCGCACCGGCGGCGCGGAACGTGAAGCCGGCGTGAAACTGGAGCCGATACGTCGCCTCGGGAAGCGGGCGCTCCGCGGCCACGCGCGCGGCGCGCTCCAGCAGACGGTCGAGAACGTCGGGCATGGGACGACCTCCCGAAATATTTCCCCGGCGCGAAAGATCGTCACGCGAGCGTGTTCAGGAGCCGCGCACGAAGTAAGCGGGCACAGGAGCCGCGCACGAAGTAAGCGGGCACAGGAGCCGCGCACGAAGTAAGCGGGCACAGGAGCCGCGCACGAAGTAAGCGGGCACAGGAGCCGCGCACGAAGTAAGCGGGCACAGG
>JBBQPD010000509.1:0-5127 GCA_038331535.1 Gemmatales bacterium
GTAGAAGTTCATCCGCTCCCACATCTCGGCGCTGATGACCTCGCGGATGATGCGGGCGTTTTCGCGGGCGCCGCCGATCGAGGCGATGATGCTGGCGAGGTTGTCCGGCTCCCAGGTCATGTACTGCTGGACGGCCTCCGCGTCGGGCTGACCGGGCATGTCGTAGATGCCGCTGATGATGAGCAGCGGCCGCCACTGTTGCTCGAGCGGCACGTCGAAGTCGAGCAAGAGAGTCTGGTTCACTTCGAGGACGCGCGCGGTGTTCTCGGCCCGCTCCAGGTAGCGGCTCATCCAGTAACAATGCTCGGCGACGCGCGAGATCATCGACAACCCCATTGCAGAAGTCAGAATGCAGAACTCAGAATGAATTCATTCTGACTTCTGCATTCTGACTTCTGCATTTATCTTCCGTTCTCCATCACCCACGTGTCCTTGCTCCCGCCGCCCTGGCTGGAGTTGACGACCAGCGAGCCTTTGACCAGCGCCGTGCGCGTCAAGCCGCCGGACAGCACCCACGTCGTTTTGCCGCTGACGACGTAGGGGCGCAGATCGACGTGGCGCGGCGACGGGCCGTCCTCCGTCCACGTCGGGCAGGTGGACAGCGTCACCACCGGCTGGGCGATGTAGTTGCGCGGCTGAAGCTGAATCTTCTCCCGGAACTCCGCGCGCTGGGCGTCCGTGGCGGCGTGCCCCATCAGCATTCCGTAACCGCCCGATTCGTTGACCGCCTTGACGACCAACTCGTGCAGATGTTCGAGGACATAGGAGCAGTCCTTAGGCCGGGCACAGATGTAAGTGGGGACGTTGAGGAGAATGGGAATCTCCGTCAGGTAGAAGCGGATCATCTCCTCCACGAAGGGATAGATGGCCTTGTCGTCGGCGACGCCGGTGCCGACGGCGTTGGCCAGCGTCACGTTGCCGGCCCGGTAGGCGCGGAACAGGCCGGGCACGCCGAGGACGCTGTCGGAACGAAACGTCTCCGGATCGAGGAAGTCGTCGTCCAGCCGGCGGTAGATCACGTCCACGCGCTGCGGGCCTTGCGTCGTTTTCAGGTAGACATTGTCGTCGTGTACGAACAAGTCTTGCCCCAGCACCAGCTCGATGCCCATGTGGCGGGCGAGGAAGCTGTGCTCGAAGTAAGCCGAGTTGTACGGTCCCGGCGACAGCAGCACCAGGCAGGGCGGATCGCCGGCGCTGTCCGGAGCGACCGACGAGAGGGCGTCGCGCAGCCGATGCGGGTAGTCCTCGACGCGGCGCACGCGGCACTGCTGAAAGAGCTGCGGGAAAACCTTCTTCATCACCACGCGGTTTTCCAGAACGTAGCTCACGCCCGACGGCGTCCGGCCGTTGTCCTCCAGCACGCGGAACTGACCGGCGGGGTCGCGCACCAGGTCGCTGCCGACGACGTGCAGGTACTGCTTCCCCGGCGGCGTGAAGCCGATCATCTCCTTGCGGAAACCTTTCGAGCCGAGGACCAGCTCGCGCGGAATGATCCCTTCCTTGAGGATGCGCTGCTCGTGGTAGACGTCGTGCAGGAAGTGGTTCAGCGCGGCGATGCGCTGGTGCAAGCCGGTCTCGATCACGGCCCACTCGGAAGTCGCGACGGGGCGCGGGATCAGGTCGAAGGGAAAGATCTTCTCGACGCCGCGCCGGTCGGAGTAGACGGAGAAGGTGATGCCTTGATTGACGAACGTGAGATCGGCCCCGGCCCGGCGTTGCTGGAACTCGTCGGCGCGCAGCTGACCGAGACGATCGACCAACGGCCGGCAGTGGGAATGCGGCTGGCCCGTGGCGTCGAATAGCTCATCCCAGGCGCTCGAGTGGCGGGAGTAGTTCGCGAACAACGGCGCCGAACCCGATCGTTGCTCCTGAAACATGCTCTGGCGGTCCTGGCCGGTGCCGATCACTTGTATCATGGTGGACTCCCCATCCTTTCGCCGGCGGAGGCCGGGTGGGAAACGCGCGATGGGTGGCGGCGCCGAACCGCCCACCAGTCTACCACTCGCACCGAAATGGCCTCCTCGGAATTGAGGAAATCGCGCACGTCGTCGAGATAAAGGGCGTCGAACAGGCCGCGCGTCCTCACGATAACGCATCTGCCGGCGCGCAGTATCAGCAAAAGAGGGGATATACGAAGCAACTATGATGCCCTCGCGAATGCGACTGGGAAATTCGCGCTAAGTCTTTTGTGAACCATTGGATAGGGATGATGTCTGTTTGCCGCGATTTCTGCATAATTCAAGAAACGCTCACAAATGAAGCGTCGATTGCCACGCAATGAAGCGATACGGGCTGCGACCGCTGGTCTGCCGCTGTTTTCGTCGCGCCGGGCGTCCGCTCTGCTGGTCGCAGCTCGTTCCCCTTTACTTTTCCGGTATGGGTTCTCCGAGCAGGCCTGCCAACCCCTCGCTGCCGAGCGGAACGATCCGGCCAGCGACGCGGATCTCGAACAAATCGTCGAGCGGCTGATGACTGATGAATTCGACGACGGCGCCCGGCTTCAGACCCTGCGCTTGCCAGCGTCGCAAGCGCTCGGGACTGTCGTCGCGCACTTCCCGAATGAGCGCTTTCTGACCCGGTCGAAACTCCGACAAGGGCTGAAGTTTGCGCCGGGCGATCTGGCCTTCGCGCGTCGGAATCGGGTGGCCGTGCGGGTCTTCCAGCGGTTCGCCCAGGTGAACGGCGATGGCCTGTTCCAGCCGCGGCGAGATGGCGTGTTCCAGCGCCTCGGCCTCGGCATCGACCTCGCTCCAGTCGAGGCCGAGCACGCGCGTCAGCAACAATTCGACGAGACGGTGCCGGCGAATGACGCGCCGAGCCTCGGCGATGCCCGCGGCCGTGAGGCGGGCGCCGGTGCCCGGTTCGTAGTCGATCCAGCCGGCGTCGGCGAGCCGCTTGAGCATGCCGGTGACCGACGGCGCGCGGACTTGGAGGCGCGCGGCGATGTCGTTCGGCGACACGAGGCGTTCGGAGCCATCCAGACTGTGAATGGCCTTCAGGTAATCCTGCACGGCTCGGCTCGGCTGATCCGGCATCCGCGTCCCTTTCGGCTGACACTCTGGACTTGCCGCGAGGCACACTCCGTTCCTGCCGCGCCATTTTACAGGATGGCACGATCTTGTTCAGCCGTCATCCCAGGTAGGCCCAGGACACCCACAACGACAGACCGTACAGCAACCGTAGTCCCGCCTGGATCGCGAGCCACCACAAATTGTAATTCAACATCGCGCTGGCGCTGAGAAGGGCCGCCTTCACCTCGGTGGCGACCATCTTGCGCGGATGAATGTAGCCCAACGTGAAGAAGCGAACCACCGGCGCCTTCCACGAGCGCAGCCAGAACTCGGCCTGATCGAAATACTTTTCCAGCTCCGCCTTGTTCACCTCGCCGACGTCGACGATCCCCCAGATGTCGAAGGCGATCATGCCGGCGCAGAGAACGAAAACGATCGCCAGCGCCGGCCAGGAGGCGCGGAGCTGGTCGACGGACAGATGGGCCTGCGGCCAGATGAGCCGGCTGGCGAGCGTCTGGAGCAGCAACATCCCGAGCGACGCGATCAACGGCCACACCGTTCCCCAGGTGAGGAAAATACGCCGGTGCTTCGTGACGAGCTTCAAGAGGAGCGGCCAGCGCCCGCCGAAGGTTCCGATCAGCTTGACGACAGCCCCGTACTGGCGGATGCGCAACGTCATCGAGATGATAAACGTCAGCGCCAGGTAGAAGTCGAAGAGACGGATCAGCTTGAGATCGAGCAGCCAGGACATAAGACCAGGTCCGAGGACTGAGGACTGAGGACTGCGACAGAGGACAGGAATCAGGATTCGAATCCCGGAGTCAAGAGATGTACAATACGGAAGTGTTGCCGCTTGCGGCTTCGCGGCGCCTGACCGCGAAGCCGCAAGCGGCAATTGCACACGAGGAACTCTCCATGTTTCGCGGGGCATTTTGGGGAATGGCCGCCGTCGCTTGCCTGTCGCTGAGCGGCTGCGGATCGAAAACAGACGTCAAGTACAAGATCGCGGTCATCCCCAAGGGATTGACGCATCAGCACTGGCTCTCCGTCCGCCGCGGCGCCGAACGTGCCGCCGCGGACCTCAAAGCGCAGGGCATACCGGTGGAGATCATCTGGGAAGGGCCGCGCAAGGAGAGCGATTCCCAGGAACAGATCAAGATCATCGACCAGTTGCCCAACCGGGGCATCCACGGCATGGCCCTCGCCCCGCAGGACAAGAAGAGCATGGTCGATCCGGTCAAACGCACGGTCGATCAGAAGATTCCCGTCGTCATCATCGACTCCGGTCTTGACGAGGAAGAAGCGAAGCGCAATCCCGACCTCTTCATCAAGTACGTCGCCACCGACAACTACAACGGCGGCAAGATGGCGGCCGAGAAGCTGCTCGACATCCTGGCAAAAGACGGCAAGCAGGACGTAAAGGTCGCCCTGTTCCGCTATCAGCCGGGGTCCGAAAGCACCGAGCAGCGCGAGCAGGGCTTCCTCGACGGCGTGGACGCAGCGAAGAAGAAGGGGCTGAAGGTTACGGTGGTGTCGGACGAAAAGTACGCCGGGGCGACGGTCGATTCGGCCCAGAAGGAAGCGAGTCCGTGGGTCAAGCAACTGCAAAAGGCCGGCGTTCACGGCATCTTCGCGGTCAACGAGTCGGCGACGCATGGCCTGCTCAACGCCCTGCGCTCCGAGAAAATGGTTGGCGCGGAGGCGGCGAAAAAAGGCGAGGCGGTGCGCCTCGTCGGCTTCGACTCCTCGGAAACGCTGATCCAGGCGGTGAAGGAAGGCGACGTGCAAGGCCTGGTCGTACAAGACCCGTACCGCATGGGCTATCTCGCCGTCTGGACGCTGGTTCGCCATCTGGAAGGCGACGACGTTTCCGCCGGCGGCAAATACCTCGGCACCGGCGAGCATTTCCTGACGAAAGAGAACATCGATTCCGAGGAAATGCTCGGCCGTTATCGCGAAGAAGCGCAGTCGAAGCGCACGATCGAGAAACCGGAGTTCAAGAAGAAATGACCCGGCAATCTCGTTCCCAAACGAGAGGAAGCCTCCTCACGAGCCGCGACCGTCAGGGAGCGTTTTCAGTAGCGCTCCCTGACGGTCGCAGCTCGTGAGGAGGCCA
>JBBQPD010000510.1:0-5117 GCA_038331535.1 Gemmatales bacterium
GCTAAACTATCGTCAGTGACCATCGTGTCCGATAGGACGAAATCCACCAGATCCTTCAGTCCAGTCAGTCCAATCAGACCATCCTTGAGTCCCGCATCCGTAATCCGGCTGTCGGCGAGGTTCAGTGACCGGAGGCTTATCAAAGATTTCAGGTGTGCCAACCCAGAACCCCTAACATCCGTGAAGTTTAACTCTAGAGATCGAAGGCGGTCCAAGTTTGTCAAGTACGCGAGTCCCGCGTCGCTGATCTTCGTGCGTTCGAGACTGAGGGCGAGCAAGCCGGTTCGTCGATTCACGAACCGCAGGCTTTCATCAGAAATCTTGGTCCCTGAGAGACAAAGGCGTTCCAGCGTCGGGAGCGCCAGCAGCTGAATTAAGTCGTCGTCCGTGAGTTTACTGTTCTTGCTCTCCCGAAAATCGACTACGAAGACGGTGCCGTCTTTGCGCGTCTGGAGATCTGGGCCGATATCTCGCAGCACCTTCGCGGCGTTGGCCTCGATCTGCCGCGCGATCTTGGCAGCCCGCCCCCGCACTTCGACATCCTGGCTGAGAGTAGCGTCACGCACCGCCGCCATCGCTGGGCCGCCAGCTTCGATCAGCGCCTTCTCCGCGGCCTCGCGCACGTCGAAGTTGTCGTCGCCGAGTTGGCGCACCCACTGCTGGATTTTCTCGTCCGTGGCGATAGCCACCTTGCGCGGGACGGACGGCTGAACCACCGGTTCGGCCGCCGAGAGGCCAGTGACTGTCCAACCGACGAACATCGGGAATAGGACCGCAAACGCGACGACGTTTGAATTCAAGCGAGACATACGCGCTCCCCTGTAGCGTCCGAGGCTCTACTTATCTGCGCCTCAAAAACGAGCCATTCGTCCTGGTTTTGTGTTCGTTATGCCCTATCGAAGTAGCTCGGTCGCAAACCTGATTGCAATCGTTTCTTCTTCCCGTGCGGCAGTGAGAGTGAGGTGAAGACCTCACTGCCGGCGATTGCGCGGGCTGGAGATTGATAGGGATTGTAACCCGGTATTCTTCGATTGTAAGCCCCGTTGCAAAGTTTATATTTCTTGCAAAGCCGAAGCGGATCGTCGATCCGCGGCGGCCAGCCTGCGTCTTGCAGCGCCTCCAGCACCGCCCGCTGATTGGCCGCATCGGGCCGGTAGGTCTTGATGACCGCGCCACCCCACCCCAATTGGCGCGCCTGGCCATCCCACTTCGGCTTGCGGAGGGCAACGGCGCGGCGGCCAGTGGTTTTTTTGGTAGGTATGACCTCGTGCATCTCCGCAGAGGGCTACTCTTGGCACTGGGCGCGCGGTCCCCCTATCATGCTTCGTTTGCAATTCCGGCCCGGAAGTGGACATGAAATAACGAAAAATATGCGCACAGACTTGGAAGCTATCCCGGAAGGTATTGGTTTGCTACGAGCCGGGACCGTTAGGGAGCGGTTGTCGCAGCATCGCGCCGACGCTCCCTAACGGTCGCGGCTCGTAGAACCCACAATCCGTTTCAGAGACGATGGGGAGCAACGCCCGCTGGAGCGGATGGCGAAATGAATAGCAGCCCGCAGCTTCCCTTCCTCTCGTTCCCAAGCTCCGTTTAGGAACGAGTAGTCTCTCTTCTGTCTTCTGTGGTCCTTCGTCGCCTGGACAGCCGAAGGGGGATTCCTACCCTGAACTACAGGTAGTTAGGATTACCGGGACGACTCGTCATTTTTGACTTGTCGGACCCGCTTCGGCCGACGATTCCTCCTACGATTGAGAAACCCGATGGCACCACGCGTAAACTTCTGGTCGCTCGCCCGACACACCCTCTTTCTCGCGGGCTGTCTGGCCGTGATCCAACTCCCCTCCGTCCGCGCCCAGGACAAGGTCAAGGCGCCGGAGTGGAAGCACGGCATGGACCTGAAGGCCCGCAAGGCCGGGGAGAAGGAGTTCACCAAGACGACGCAGAAGTTCGGCGTCGAGGTTTTCGTCGATCCGAACACTGGGAAGTTGGCCTACATTTCCGAGACCGGCTCTCTTGCCGTGCTTGCCGGCAACGCGCCGGGTGGAGATAAATCGAAGGAACCGGAGTGGCGCCATGGCCTGGAGCTGCGCGTCCGCAAGGCCGGCGAGGCTGAGTTCACCGACAAGACCAAGACGTACGGCATCGAAGTCTATCGCGATGAGAACGCCGGCACCCTGATCTATGTCACGGAAACCGGTTCTATCGCCATCGTCCCTGGTGGTGCCGACGCGGCGCCGAAGGAAGTGAAGAAGCCGGAGTGGCGGCACGGCCTGGAAATGCCGGTTCGCAAAGCTGGCGAAGCCGAGTTCACCGACAAGACAATGCGCTTCGGGCTGGAGGTGTTCGTCGACGCCAACAATGGCAACGTGATCTACATCAGTGAAGCCGGCGCCATTGCCGTCGTGCCTGGCGTGGCGTTGCCGGCCAGGCCGGAGAAGGTCAAGTCGCCAGAGTGGAAGCATGCGATGGAGTTGAAAGTGCGCAACTCCGGCGAGGCCGACTTCAACGACAAGACGCCGAAGATGGGCATCGAGGTCTATTTCGATCCGAACGCCGGCAAGTCGGTGGTCATCACGCAAACCGGGGCGATCAGCGTCCTGAACGGCAACACGGCGACCGACGCCAAGAGCAAAGACCCGGTGTGGAAGCTCGGCCTCGAAATGGCCGCGCGCAAGGCCGGCCAGAAGGAATTCGACAAGACCACGCCGAAGTTCGGCCTGGAAGTTTACACCGATGAGGTGACCAACGCCCTCATCTACCTCGCCCAGACTGGGGCGATTTCGGCCGTGCCGGCGAAGTAACCCGACTTCCGCTTGCGGCTTAGCGGCACTCTACCGCTAAGCCGCAGGCGGCAATTTCCCAATCCGCGAAATTCCGCGCAAATCACGTCAATCCCGTTCCATTCCGGCGCGGCTATGCTATTCTCGTCGATATGCGCACCACACCACTCCTCCCGTCGTTGGCCGTCCTGCTCGCGTCCGCCTTTCCGCCCGCGGGCTGGGGGGCGGACTCCGTCAAGGAAGCGCCGTTGGACACGAACTACCTCCGCAAGCACGCCGAGACGCGCGGCTTCATGCTCGGCCGGCCGGTCCGGCCGAAACCGACACCCGACGGCAAGAGCGTCCTTTTCCTCCGGGCCAAGGCGACCGACGCGAAGCTCGGCCTCTTCGAGTTCGACGTGGCCGCGGGCAAGTCGCGCGAATTGCTGGCGCCGGAAGCCGTTCTCAAGGGTGCCGAGGAGAAACTATCGCCGGAAGAGAAAGCCCGGCGTGAGCGCATGCGCGTCGCCTCCGGCGGCTTCACCGATTTCCAGCTCGACGACGCCGGCAAACAGGTGCTGCTCGGCCTGTCCGGGCGGCTCTTCGTTTATGATCGAGCCGCGGCGAAGGTGCGCGAGCTGGCGACCGGCAGCGGCGTCATCGATCCGAAGTTTCGTCCGGACGGCGGCGCGGTGGCTTACGTCCGCGACCACGATGTGTATGTCTTCGACCTCGCCGCCGACAAGGAGACGCGCGTCACCACCGGCGGCTCGGAGAAGAAGACGCACGGCCTCGCCGAGTTCGTCGCCCAGGAAGAGATGAACCGATTCAGCGGCTACTGGTGGTCGCCGGACGGCAAGTCCATCGCTTACGAAGAGGCGGATGCCTCCGCTGTCGAAGTCTGGCACGTCGCCGACCCATTCCGGCCGGAAGCGAACCCGCAATCGTTCTTTTACCCGCGTCCCAGCAAGGCGAACGTCAAGGTGCGCCTCGGCATTATCCCCGCGGCTGGCGGCGATACGGTTTGGGTTTCATGGGATGCGCAGCGCTACGAGTATCTGGCGAGCGTGCGCTGGGACGCGCTCGGGCCGCTGACGATCACGCTGGAGGACCGCGCGCAACAGGAGATCGCCTTGCTGCGCGTCGATCCGGCGACGGGCAAGACGACGGAGCTGGTGCGCAACCGCGACGCGGCCTGGCTCAACCTCCAGCAAGACGTGCCGCGCTGGCTCGAAGGCGGCGACTTCTTGTGGACGACAGCGACCCCGTCCGGACCGCAGTTGCAGCGCCACACCGCCGAGGGCGCCCTGCGCAAGATCATCGTACCGGCGGCGCTGAATTATCGCGGCATCGTCGCCGTGCTGGAAAAGAAGAGCCTCGTCGTTTGCCAGTCGGGGACCGATCCGACCAACTCGTTTGTGGCGCGCTTCCCACTGAACGGCGGCGCCGACCACGCGGATTGGATTCACAAGGGGCCGGCCGGTCTGGACAGCGCGTCCTTCGCTCGGGACGGATCGCTCTACGTGTTGACTTCGACCACGCCGCGCCAGATGGCGCGGGCGAGCGTGTTTTCCGGCGACGACAAGCTGCTCGGCGAAGTGCCGTCGGTCGCGGAGGAGCCGCCCTTCACACCGAATGTATCCCTCCAGAAGGTCGGACTCGGGGACGGCTTCTACACGGCCGTCGTTCGACCGCGCGACTTCGATGGCAAGAAACGCTATCCGGTGCTGCTGTACGTGTACGGCGGGCCGACGGCGCTGATGGTGCAATCCGGCATGGGCAGCTGGTTGTTGCCGCAGTGGCTGGCGGACCAGGGCGCGATCGTGGCCGTGGTGGACAACCGCGGCACCCCTCACCGCGGCCGTAGCTGGGAGCGCGCCGTCTACGGCAAGTTCGGCACCGTGCCGCTGGAAGACCAGATCGCAGGCTTGCGGGCGCTGGGCGAGCAGTTTCCGGAGATGGACCTGGAGCGCGTCGGCATTTACGGCTGGTCGTTCGGCGGCTACCTGTCGGCGCTGGCCGTGCTGCGCCGGCCGGACGTGTTCAAGGCCGCCATCGCCGGCGCCCCGGTCGCCGACTGGGAAGATTACGACACGCACTACACCGAACGCTACCTGGGTCTGCCGAAAGACAATGCGGCAGCGTACAAGGAGGCGTCGCTGTTGACCTATGCGGCGGAGTTGAGTCGTCCGCTGTTATTGGTTCACGGCACGGCCGACGATAATGTTTACTTTCGCCACACGCTCAAATTATCCGACGCCCTGTTTCGAGCGGGCCGTGATTTCGACGTGCTGCCGCTGTCGGGGCTGACGCACCGCGGTCCGTCCACGGTGCCGCAGTTTTTATATGCGCGCTATG
>JBBQPD010000511.1:0-5102 GCA_038331535.1 Gemmatales bacterium
GGGCCGTCAGGCCCCCGGTGAGGCACCGGGGGCCTGACGGCCCCCGCTCGCCAAGGTTTCCGACGCGCCCCCTTTCTACCTCTACGAACTCCGTCGCGGAGGCGGTTCGAGGACGAGGGGTGAAGCGCCCGCGGGTTGGCCCTCGCAGCCGATGACCCTGTCAAGGAGTTACGGACGTGGGATCGCCGGCCCCGATAACGTGGGCGATTTGCCCTCACTCCCGACCAACCCGAACCGACGGCCTCAACCATGCGCTGGCTCCCCACCGAATATCTTCTCAAGGGCGTTTTTCTCGGCCTCATTCTCTTCGCGGCGCTGCAACAGTCGGGTGCGCCGGCCGAAGAGGGTACGGCGCCCGGCTCCTGGCAGACGATCGCCCGGCTTAACCTCGTCGCTCTCGCCGGCCTCCTCGCCGCCCTCGCCGTCGGCGCCGTCGTCAAGCTACGCGAGGGCTATCGCGCCAGCGGCCGCCTCGCCGTCTTCGTCCTGTTCCTGCTCCTGGAATCGCCGACACTTGTTTACGCCGGCATCCTCGGCGGCACCGCCGTCGGCGTCTGGCTGATCCTGCCGCAACCGCCGCCGGACCCTCTGCTCTATCGCCTCATTTACTGCGTCGCGGGCGGCGCTGCCGTGGGACTGGCCCTGGGGCTGATGCGGCACATCCGCCAGCGCGGCGTGCGCTTCAGTTTCATCATGCTCATGGGCGCCGCCCTCGCCGCGGCCGTGCTGATCTGGTACCTCGATCTCTTCGACTCCGCCCCGGCCGTGAGCAAGAACACCACCCTGTTCGCGGTGCAGATTCTGCTCGGCATTCCCTTCTTCTACGTCCTCACCTTCGCCGGCGTCGAGGAGGAAACGGAGGTCGAGACGGGGGCGATGGCCGCCGCGTTCGCCGTCGGCGTCAGCATTTTGACGATAAAAGAGCCGCAATATCGCGTCATCGGCGGCTTCATTCTGCCGGCGCTGTGGTATGTCTGGTACACGATCTGGATTCTGCCGGGGCTGCGCGTCCTCAAGCACGCCTTCCGCGGCATCAGCTACGCCGAGGTCGGCCGGCACCGCGGCGCCCTGCTCGCCTTCCGTCGGGCGCTGCAACTCGACCCCCAGCACCCGCTGGCGCGCGAGGGCTTCTGGAACGTCCACCGGGCGCTCGACCTGAAGCAGCTCGCCAACGATCCCGAGACGCTCGCGCTCGTCGATTTCGACCTGTGCATGGATCGCGTCGCGTCGCTGCTCATCGCCGGCAAGCCGACGCCGGACCAGACCGACGAGGCCCGACGGCTGATGGAGCTAGTCCTGAGCCAGCGCCCGGCGATGCGGCCGCAGGTCGGCTACTGGCGAGCGGTGGCTCATACCCACGCCGGCGAGTTCGACCAGGCCGTGACCGAGCTGCACCATCTTCTCGACCCCGACTTCTACGGCGCCAGCAATCCGCACCGCCTGCTTGTCCTCGCCCCGGCGTGGCAGCTGGCCCTGACACTGCATCCGGAGCTGCGCCGCCGGGCCGGCGAGCCGGAGCTGGCCCGGCCCGCACGGCGGATGCAGGCCATCGCTGCCGTCGAGCGCCATCTCGCGGCCAACCCTGGCGACGGCGGCATGGAAGAGCTGAAACGCCTCCTCTACCACGAGCTGACCGAGGTCCAGTACGAGGAGGGCTTGCCGGCCCCGGCCGCGGGGTCGCCGTCGCCGATGCCCGCGCCCGGCACTTTCGATCACGCCTACGTGGAGCGTCTGGGCATGAGCTGCATCAACGACGCCGACCACTGGCGGCGCGGGGCCGAGTATCTGCGCCTGGCGGCGCGCGGCCAGCCGGCGCGGGCCGTCGCCCTGTACGTGCAGGTCGCCAAGGCCCACCTGCGCGCCGAGGACCAGGACGGCGCCATTCCGTTCTTCGAGAAGGCGCGCGAAGCCGGCCGGACCTATGGCGTCAAGAACCTCGCCGACGCGGAGCAGCGGACCTACTTCGCGACGGTGAAGTATCTCGGCGAAGTCGGCCTGTTTCGCGGCAACATCGACAGCGCGATCGAGAACCTGCGCCTGTACACCGAGTCGCCCGACAGCGGCCTGGAGACCTACCGCGCCCTCGCCGAGGCTTACGAGCGCAAGGTCGAGCCGCTGCTGGCCCTGCGCGCCAACGAGCAGGCGTTGCTGTACAACGCGAAGGACCCCGACCTGATCGAGCGCAAGCACCGCTACTACTACTCGGTGATGCCGGAGGTGTTGCAGGCGAACCTCGACATGATCCGCCCGGCGTTCGACGTGAATTACTGCATCGAGCGGACGAAGACGATCCTCGACAACCCGGCGTTTTCGGACCTGGAATGGGTGGACGTGGCCGAGCACCTCGTCAAGCTGGCGCTCATCCTGCAGCCGGACAACGTGAGCGGGCGGGTGTTATCGGCGCGCGTGCAGCTGCGGCAGGGCGACCGCGACGGCGCCATCGCCCTGCTGGAGAAGGTGCGCGACCCGAAGCCGGAGAAGTTCGCCACGGCCGAGGACGAGGAGTCGTGGTACATCTGCAACCAGGTGCTGGGCGACCTGTACATGGAGATCGGCCGGGCGGACTTGGCGGTGCCGTGCTACCTCGACTTCCGCAAGAGCATCCGCAGCGGCGCGAAGACGCTGTACAAGCTGGGACAAGCATACGAGCAGCTTGGCGACGTACCGCGGGCGGTCAAGTGCTATCGGCTGGTGACGGGGTACGAGGGGAATCCGCTGGTGTATGATGCGCGCGGGGCGCTGAGCCGGCTGGGGGCGACGTGAGGGATCGGGAGGTGTTTACGTTTCGCGCGAAACGTAAACACGAACGCCGGGCGCCATGTTTTGGGATCCCACAACATGCTTTCGAGTACGAAGGCTGGCACCCAGCAGATTAAGGTAATCACTCAGTTAGGCGTTTATGACGCATACTGAACAATTTGAGTACATCGAAAATGCCCGGCACACGATACTGTCGTGGGCTAGATCGCAACAGATTCCGTTGCATCGTGTCGAGTATGTAGTTCCGTTCGTGGATATGGATTTCAGTCTCTCCGCCTGGCTCTTCTTTGAAACCGATGACCAACTACGGCAGCAGCGCACGATTCGCCGATTGGCGACGATCAAAAATACGTTCAAAGGCATTCTTCAATCGCTCGGATATGCTCCTGAATGGATTCGAGAAATCGGTTTTGTGTTCGATTCGCACGAGAATGTCGAGCGAAACTATGAGGGCAACTACTTCTATCGGCTTCGGTGACTTTCCGGCCCAATGACGTCAAGTGTGCCACCCACTATCGGCTACACTGAAAACCGCGATTCAGGAGTTCCCGGAGTACCGACCATGTCCCTAACTGACGTATTGCCGGACGTTCAGACGTTGTCACGGCTGGACAAGATTCGGCTCATTCAGCTACTGGCGCATGAACTTGAGCGCGACGAGGGCGACCTGATCGAAGCGGGTCGATCCTATCCCGTCTGGTCACCAGATCGGGCCTTCGCGGCTGCGGACGCGCTCCTGCAAGCACTGGTACACGAGAACGGCCGATCATGACCGCCCCGAACTGAGAGGAGTCCCAATGACGATCCCCGCCGTTGACCAGCGAAATACCAAGCGCCGAGCACAAGACGAGCAAACCGTTGCCGAGGCGCAGTTGGCGCCTCTTGAGTTGCCGCCCGACGCGGCGCCGTCATCGATGGAGGCCCACCTAGGCCGTCTCCGACGCCGCCCCGTGGCTGTGGCGGGTGTGGTGGAGAATGGCCTGGTTCGCCCCCTCGATCCCACCGTAAAGCTACCGGAACATTCGCGAGTCATCATTGTGGCGTCGGGGGCGATGTGACAACAGGGGCTGCCAATCTGCCCGGCGCCGTGGAGTGTGACGGACTTCTGAACTGTCGCGGGCCTGTCGTCGTAATTTGATTCTCCAGGGGGTCGCAATGAAGTACACCGTCCTCATCGAAGAATCGGACGAGGGCTTTGCCGTTTCCGTTCCCGGAATGCCAGGGTGCCACTCGCAAGGGGTTACGGAGATTTTCGGGTTGCTGGTGTGGTCCGGGGCATTCGGACAGACGACCTAGCGGCGGGTGCAGAGGAAATGCGATGGCCGGTCGAAACAATTTTCTGCCAAAAGTCGTGTGCGTCGCCTTAACCGTGTTGGGCGCCGGATTATTTGTTCGAGGCGCGAGTTATCCCGGCGCTGACGAGAAAGAATTTGAATCAAAAGCCAACCTACTTCGAGCAGAACGCCAGCGACTCGACCGCGAAAGCCGGATTATCTTAAATGCACTGAAAGAACCGGGGCAGGATAGTAAAGAGTTCAACGCATGGGTAAAGGCGGACGAGGCTGCCTTCAAAAAAATACATGAGTTCGACCTGAAGGACAACGCCTTTTATGGGGTCCGTGCTGCTTTCAACACGGCCAAATTACAATCTATTTATTGCCTCGTCATTGGCGGCCTGCAATTTTTGATCGGCCTCTTCTTCTGGGTAGCAGCTGTAATTCGACAGGAGAGAAGAAATGGTACGCCAACGGTATCCACTACTACTCGGATGCCTTCGTACTTCGGCCCGTTCGTGGTTCTTGTTGGCTCATCCTTAGTTGCATTCGTTTTTCTTTATTTCGGACACCTTGACTATGATCTCGAATCAATTACGATTCGGCATAGCTGGCTTGAAAAAGACTTGTTCCAGGAGTTGAGCAATTACTATCAATCGGGCGGAATTTCCGGCTCGGAAATGATCGCTGTAATCGATGGCACTTTTCAAGAATCCGACGATGTCCTGCAAACACGAGATGGTAAACTACAAGAACTCTTCGCAATTTTCCCCGCTGAAGGTCAGCTGCTTTATGAACACTATCAAGCAAGGGACAAGGTCAAGAAGGAGATTGCCGAGGCGTACAGGTACCGTTACCGTGTCCGCCGATGGAGGCCACATCTCCTAAGTTTGGGAATCGCAATCATTCTATTCGGATTTTACTGCACATTCGTCGGCGACAAGATGAGAAACACAACGCGCAGGTGCCCAGAAAGAGACGGGGTTGGATGAAAGTTGGGTTACACGGTCGTGTGATTTCCTTGTGGCACAGGCGTCCCGCCTGTGTGCAGTGCGCCCAGGCGGGACG
>JBBQPD010000512.1:0-5092 GCA_038331535.1 Gemmatales bacterium
CGGCTCGACTTGATGAGTCCCGAAGGCGGCGCCGCTCCTGCCGGCGCCGGTCAGACCGTGCGCCCAGGGCAGTCGCTGCGGACTGGGGAGGATAGCTTCGCCGTGCTGACCCGCGACGCCGTTCTCGTCGAGCTTACTTCCGATACGACGGTTCGTCTGCTCGACGAGGACCAAGCCGGGCGGGGCGGGCGCGTGTACCTGTCGCAGGGCGTGGTGCGCGTCGCGGCCGGTCCCGCGGCCGACGGCCACCCCACTGTCGTCTCTACCCCGCATGTTTCCATCGTCGTCTCCTCGGCCACTTTCACCTGCTCGGCCACGACGGACGCCACTTATCTCGAGGTCGAAGAGGGCAAAGTGCAGATGGTGCGGCAGGCCGATGGCGCGCCGCTCGAAGTCGTCGACGGTTTCATGGCAGTGGCCTCGGCGGACGTGGACGAACAATTCGCCGCCCGACGTCTGCCGATTCAACCCCCGCAACCGCCGACGATCCTCAAGGACAAAGGGGTCCATTCTCTTGTCTTCTCCGCCAAGGGTGCGTCGCTGATCGGCGTATCCAGCGGCCGCCTCGCGGACTGGGACGTGAAGACGGGCTTGCGAACGCAACTGCCGGACCTGGCTATCGCCGACTGGCGCGGTACGGTCGTATCCGCCGACGGCCGGATCGCCTCCGTTTACGGCAAGAAGCATGGAGTCAAACTGATCGAGCTAGCGGAGTCGCGGGAGCTGATGTCGGTGGTTCTGAGCGGGCGCGGAATCCACGCTGTCGCCCTGTCGAGCAACGGCGCGCGCCTGGCGGTCTCGGAGCAAGTCGAGAAGAAGCAGATGGTCAGCCACGTCTGGGATGTCCGCATGGGGGTCGAACTGCCACCCCTGCGCACGACGGGCCGGACAGCGCGCGTTGTGGCCCTTTCTGCCGATGGCACGCTACTGGCCCTGGGGCATGATGAAGGCGATGTGACCCTCGGCGATGCCACGGCGGGCCGTGAGTTGGCCCGTTTCCACCTGCCGGGGAAAGTGCAAACACTGGCCTTTTCACCCGACGGCCTCAAACTGGCCGGAGCCGGCGCGGGCGGCACGCTCGTCGTTTGGGATGTTACCACTCGAACGGAGAGTTGGCGCGTGCAGGCGCCGGGGCGGCCGTTTCTCTCGGTCATCTTTTCCCCAGGTGGGCGCTTCCTGGCCACAGGTACGGCGGATGGCGCCGTCAAAGTGTGGCGGACCGACGACGGCGCCGAACAGCTCTCGCTCAAAGCGACCCATCCCAGCGTGGCGGCGCTGGCCTTCTCTCCCGACGGCGCGCTGTTAGCTGCGGCGACCAAGCGGCCAGTCCTCCTCTGGCAGTTACCTGACGAAATGATCGATCCGCAACGGACGCGCCGCGACTGAGACGTACGATGTTTGCACTTCGGCTTCGCGAATGGTCGTTTCGCGCGCGGCCTCGGGTTGTTGGATGTTCCGCATTGTCACATGTTTTCATAAACTGATTATTTAATTTGTTGATGCGGCCAAGGCCAGGCAAGTCCCCACGATTATTCGGGATCCACGATACTGGTCGCCAGAGTGGTTTCTGCGGCTGGTGCCCTGACTATTCACCCACGAATTCTGCGGAAACCCGGAATCAAGACAGGCTCGGCTCTGGATCCTTGCGGTGGCGCTCCATCGCAATGCGTTCCTGGAACGTCAGCTGCGACTTGATGGATGAATTCTGCTCCGGTGTCCGCGACAAGGCTGCCCCTGCGCCCGATGCGGCTGCATCGGTTTTAATTGCTGGATCAGATACGGGTGTCCGTACCGAAAATGCCGTATTGACAGTCAATCGCGCCGGATTGGGGGGCCGCACTGGTGGATGCCGGATCGGAAGAGGGATGTTCTGATCGCCAAAGTTGGCCGATGCGCGAACAGAGCACCTCAACGTGGACGCCCAATCGGCCTTTTCGATGGCACGAACGGACTACGGACACCTCGCCATCGGCGCGAGAGACAGTGAACGAAGGCCGACGGTCAGCCGGCACGGCGGTAGATGTGCTGCAAGCCACCGACTTTTGGGATGGCGACAGCCTTGCCCCGCGCCGGTGGTTCGACCATCCGCGGGTCCGGGAAATTACCGTCGAGTCCCTGATGGCAGCGCGCCGGATGATAATACTCGCGGAAGAAATCGCGCAGTAGGCGCTGAAGATGTCGCTCGTTGAGCTCGATAACGTGATCGAGCAGATCTCGACGGATCGTGCCGATGAGCCGTTCGCAGAACGGATTTTGCCAGGGCGACCGCGGGGCGATTAGGATCTCTTCGATGCCCAGATTCTCCAGTGCCTGCCGGACTTCGTCGCCGTAACAACCATCGCGGTCGCGGATCAGATAGCGCGGCGCCGAGTCGGAGGGGAACGCTTCGCGGCGTTGCTGAGCGACCCCTTGTAATGTCGGGTGCGTCGTCGTGGCGTGGTGAATCACGACGCGGCGCTCATGCAACAGAATGACAAAACCATAAACGAGCTTGAACGTGGCGGACGGGACGACGAAGAAGTCCATTGCTGCCAAGCAGTCGGCATGGTTCAGCAGGAACGTCTTCCACGCCTGGGACGGTGGCTCCCTACCTTTCGGCAGGTACTTGGCGACGGTCGATTCGGCGAGGTCGTGTCCCAGGAGGTGCAATTCGGCATAGATACGCGGCGCGCCCCACGTCACGTTCTCTTTGGCCATTTGGCGGATCAGGGCGATGACATCGCGCGGGATCGTCGGCCGACCGGTAGTGTCCTAGCCCTTAAACAAGCGAGGTTTCCAAGCCCAGAAGGGCGTTGGAACGAGTACGAAGCGGTCCGCACCGCGACCTCGCTGCTTCAAACCAAGCAGTTGAGTTCGGCCCGATTTTAGGTTGCTCCATGCGGCGTCTTCCTTCCTGCGGGGTCGCTTTTGGTGCCGTGGCGGATCGGAGCATTCGGACTCCGACTTCGTGGCAGCGCGTGTCAACAACGCAGCACCGACACCAGCCGAAAGAAGATCCTGTGGTAGGGGTTCCAGGCCAGCAACCGATACACTAGCTTGCGGCCCGTCTGCACCAGTTGGCAGGGCAGACGGACGAATGCGTTCACGAACGTCTTGAACTCGATCCGCAAGACCCACTGCTTGTCGCGACGGTATTGGGTCTGCCAGCGCCCGGGTTCCTCCGGCAACGACAATGCCCACCACGCCTTCAGATTCCAGGCCAACGACGTCATCACCCTGTACGCCCAGTTGCTGTCCAAGCTGTCCACCGGCGCCCGCAATGCCCGCACCCCACTGTGCAATTGGGCCAGCAAGTTCTCCTGATGGCAACGCTCATGCGCCGAGAAAACGACCTCCGCGGCGGTCAGGTTCCGATCGTTGGTGATGTAAAAGAAGTACACAATCTGGTCGAACAGCAGTCGCTCGCCCTTGGCCACGGAGATGTTCTTCCGCAGCACGACCAGGCGATACGTTTGCCGGCAAGCACTGGGCCGGTAGTCGAACTCGGCCACGGCTTCCGACTGCAAGCGTTGGTTCTCGAACTCTCGGGCCACCACGATTTGTTCCTTGACGTTGTCCGGCCGTTGCCGCGCTTGCGTCTGGACCGTGTCGCGCGGCGGACGGGTCAGTTCCTGCCAGTCCGTGGCTGGCAAGGCGTCCGCCAACGCTTCGAGATTCGGCTTGTTATCGTAGCCGAAGAGGAAACGCACCCGGCTATCGGCGTGCCAGCGATCGAGGTGTTCCGTTTGCGAGAAGTCGGTATCGCCGCGCAGCAACACCCGCCGGAAGCCACCACGGAAGCAGGTCGCCAAGGCGCGGTCTATCTGCTCAGCAGCGCCTTCGTGCGACGGCCGGTTGCCTGACCGATTCACCAGGCTGAGGACTTCGCGGGTTTCGGCCAGGCTGAGGATCAACGCGTGATAACCCCAGGTGCCGTCGTAGGCAATGTCCAGGCCTTTCTTGCACTGGCCGGTGGTGCCGACCAGGGAGCCGTCCCTGTCGATGGTGGCCTGGTTGAAGAAGGCGTCGGGTTGCTTGGCCCACAGGCCGCTGCGGATGTCATCGAAGATGTCGAGCAGGGTACGTACGTCGGTGGCGGTAAAGCGGCGGCAGTAGTCGCCCGCGGTCGTTGGGTCGGGGATGCGGCGGACACCCAAAGCGTTGAGGAACACTTCGTCGTTGCGGCGTAGTTCGATGTCTTGCAGGCAGGTGCCGTCGCACAAGGCGTTGTAGGCGAAGTTGAGGACGCGATCGGATTCGTGGAAAGGGAAGTGAAACGTGAGGAGGTGCAGACGGTCGTCAAGGGCGTCGACGAGACCAAGCTGCCGGGCCAAAGCATGGCTGGCGCCGATGCCGCCATGGGAGAAGCCGTGCAGACGGTCGCCGATCTCGTAAGGGATGTTCTGGGCGGTGAACAGGGGTTTGCGACAACTGCCGAGCTTGGTTTTGTTGAGGCGTCGTTCAATTCGACGTTTGCGGTCGGCGAGTTTCTGCGTAAGGCGGCGTTGGTGTGCGGCGCGTTTTTGGGCCAGGCGGCGCTGGCGGTTGGCGTGTGTGCGGTTTAGAGTCCGAGGCACTCGAAATCCCTCGCGGTTGCTGGTTGTCAACAGCGTGCAAACTATTGAACACCGCGCAGACGCCGGAGGATTTCGAGTTTTTCATGAAATCCGGCCGCTGAAAGCCGGCAACCTCGCTTGAGTAAGGCCTAGTTGACGCTGCGGTGCGGTTTGAGGTCGGCCGCCGCAATACACGCCAGCTCGTAGAGCGGCTCATGGTTTCTTCGGCATACTGGTTGACCAGGGTAGCAGCCAGGTCGTTGAGGCTCCCGTGGCTGGCCACGCAGTCATGCTCCGCAGTGGTGCTGGTCGCCAGCGTGATGACTTACAGCTGTTCGTCGGGGGGAAAAGCTCCGGGGCCGACCGGAGCGTGGAGCGTCTTGAAGGCCGGCGAGACCGTGTTCCAGGAAGCGATTCCGCCCTTGACCGACCGTAGGGCGGTTGCCGTCCAGTGCCGCAGCGATTTACAAGTTGGCGGGACCGTCGGGGTCGGCGGCACGCAACACGATTCGACAGCGAAAGACCAAGGCCTGGGGCGTGGAACCGGCGCGGATAAG
>JBBQPD010000513.1:0-5091 GCA_038331535.1 Gemmatales bacterium
CCTAACCATCGCCCCTCCCGGGGGGGCACGTGCCGCGCGGGGGTGGGCCGCGCCGCTGATTTTTTCCCCCCCGGCCCCGCCGGGGCCCCCCCCCCGCCCCCGCCCGCGACGGGCGGCTAAATAAGCTCGTCCTCGACCAACCGCCGCGCGAACGATGCCCCCAGGATCGTGCCTATCTTACGGCCGCCGGTTGCAAGCCAGGTGCGCTGGCCGATCCGCCGAAATACCGGCCCTCCCGGTGTGTAAGGGCGATAACCCCACAAGCGCTCGCTCGGTTCGTCCGTCAGCCCCAACTCTGTCGCTCGCTCCAGGCTTCGCCGGTCGTGTTCCGGCGTGTAGTCGCGCTCCGCCGTGCCGTCGCTGAAGTGCGTCGTCCCCGGATCGCGCACAAAGGCGATGGCCTGCCGACCGTAGACGATCTGTCGTATCCGCCCTTCGCGTTCGCCGTGAAACACGAACGATGAGCCAGCCTTACCGTAAACACCGAGCCCAGGAAGGAAATGCTCGCACCAGATACCGGCGGCGACGTAGACCCACCCTTCATGGCGTCGGCCTTCGGCTTCCAGCCAGCCATCGCCCACGGCGGTGACCTGCTGGCGGATCGGCGTCCGCTCCAGGATGGCGGTGGGTGGAACGAACAGAAAGGATTCCTTGCTGTCGTCGTCGTGGCGCAGGGCAACGCTGCGGATGTCGTACAGTCTTTCGAGTAGAGGGACGGCTTGTCGGAAATGTTCCAACAGTTTCTTGCCGGCCCAGGCTTCCTTGAACAAGCCGGCGGCGGCGGGCGAGGCGGCGCCGCTCAGGCCGGGGTCGAACACCAGCGCTTCGACGCCTTTGCTGCGGGCGTAGGCTGCGGCGAGGGAGCCGAATAGCCCGCCGCCGACGATTAACAGCGCGGGCATTTCAATGGTCCTCGGAAACGCGCGAAACGTAAACGAATTACTCCTGCACAACCGGGTTGCGCAGCACGCCCAAACCGTCGATCTCGACCTCGGCCACGTCGCCGCCCTTGAGGAACACCGGCGGTTTGCGCGCGAAGCCGACGCCCGGCGGCGTCCCCGTGAAGATGATATCGCCCGGCTGTAACGTCACGATCTGCGAAACGTAGGCCAGGATTTCGGCCGGCGAGAAGATCAGTTGCCGCGTGCTGCTGTCCTGCATGGTCGTGCCGTTGAGGCGCAGACGAATGCCCAACGCCAGCGCGTCCGGCACCTCGTCCTTCGTCACCAGGTGCGGGCCGATGGGGGCGAAGGTGTCAAACGTCTTGCCGGCCAACCACTGCTTGCCGTCCTTTTCCAGCTGCCAGTCGCGCGCCGAAACATCATGGCCAACGGTGTAGCCGGCCAGATGGTCGAGCGCGTTCTCCTTCGTCAGGTGTCGGCCGCGCTTGCCGACGACGAGGACCAGCTCCGCCTCATAGTCAACCTTGGTGCTGACTTTCGGTAACAGGATCGGCGCTTCCGGCCCGATGATCGCCGTGGCGTACTTGCTGAACAGAACCGGTTCGCGCGGGATCGGAGCGCCACTCTCGATGGCGTGATCGCGATAGTTGAGACCGACGCAGATGATTTTTGGCGGGTCTGGAATGGGCGCGAGTAGCTTGACGGTACTCTTCGGGTAGCAGACGGCGGACGACCGCGCTGCCGCTTCCTGCGCGCTGCGCAGCGCCGTCTGGCCGGCATCCAGTAGGCCGCGCACGCTCGTCGGCAGCCGCGAATCGGTGGCGTGCAGATCGACGTACACGTCTCCGTGTAGCAATGCCGCCCGTGGCCCGGAGGCGGTCGTGATAGTCGCCAGTCGCATGAGAGCCTCTCCGAATGGGGAATGCCGAATGTTTTACGTCAATCGCAGCGAAATGGCCTTTCCTTCGGCATTCAGACGATTCCCAGCCGCACCGGCAGCGAGCGGCAAGCGAGCCAGAGCTTGTGCAATTTGCCGAGGCGGACGCGCTCGCGGAACACGTCGTAGCCGCGTCGCTCGATGGCATCGAGCAGGCCGCGATAGGTGCGCAACATGACCAGAAACACGGCGCGCCCGGCCGATGGCAACAGGGGAGCCAATCGCTCGCCTTCCCGGTAGTAGGAGCGGGCGCGTTCGACCTCGAAGTGCATCAGCGCTCGAAAGCGCTCGTCGTGGACTCCGCGGCACAGGTCATCCTCCGAGTAGCCGAAGCGGTCGAGGTCTTCGCGCGGCAGATAAACGCGGCCGCGCGCGGCATCTTCGCGAAGATCGCGCAGGATGTTCGTCAATTGGAAGGCGATGCCGGCCGCTTCGGCGTAGTGTAAGGCCTTCTCCTCGCGGAATCCCCAGACGTGAATGCACGCCATTCCGACCGCCGACGCCACGCGATAGCAGTACGGGTACAGGTCGGCGAAGGTGTCGAAATGGTCAATGTCGAGGTCCATCTCCACGCCGTCAAGCACGGCCTTGAGATAGGCGGACGGAATGTGGTGGCACGCGAGAGTGTGCCGCAGCGCCGGATGCAGGGGATGCTGATCGCGGCCGGCGAGCGCTTGCAGAAACTGGTAGCGCCAGGTGCGGAGTCGGCGGCGTTTGTCGTCGGCGGCGCCGGGGGCGTCGGCGAGATCGTCGGCAACGCGCATGAAAGCGTACAGGGCACAGAGGGCGCGGCGCTGATCGGCGGGTAGGAGGCGGAAGGCGAAGTAGAAGTTTCCCGCCTCGCGCCGCGTCAGCCGCTCGCAGAAGGCGAAGGAACGGCGTAGGTCAGCGTGGTCGGTCATCATGATCGCCGCGGGGCTCGTCCGTGAGGTGGTCAAGGCGGAAAGCTTCCGTGATGTGCGGGACGGCTATCTCCGCCCGCGAGAGTAGAGCTTTCCCTGAGCGCGTCTGGTCTTCAGAAATTCGAGCAGGTGTTCGATCTGTTCAAGCGATAGCCCTGCAAGCCGCTCTTCAAGAGTCAGCCCTGCAAGCCGTTCCTCGATTGTCAGAAGATGTAGGTGTTCCTTGACGAAGTCAAGGCGGAAATCCTGCATCGTGTAGGACATGACTACCTCCGCCGTCGTTTCTTGGGCTGGGCGGACGAGCGTTCAGCTTTCCGCTTTTCAACGAGCTGTTCGAGTTGTTCGAGCGACAGCCCTGCGACCCGCTCCTCGGGCGGTAGCCCTTTGAGCCGCTCCTCGGGCGGTAGCCCTTTAAGGCGCTGCTCAGGCGTCAGGTCATTTAGAAATTCCTCGGTGAACTCCCTGCGAAATTCCTCCATCGTATACGGCATGTTGATTCCCTCTCTCCGATAGCCTTCGAATAACTGGTAGATCAGCGTACTCGTGTCCGGCGAGCGCAGGCGGCAGTGCTCCTTTCCGTATTGGAGTTGTTCCGCCGAAGCGCTGAACAAGCACAGGAGTGCATTCTGTTCGCTCTGCGACAACTGACCCGCGACCACCACGCGAATCCGATCGGTTCCTCGGCGGCACTCGTACACGCCTTGTTGTAGCTCCTCCCACGGCACTGCTTGCGCGAGATTGTGAGGGAAGCGGCTGCACACAGCATACAGCCGAAAGGCGCTCTCCGGCAACAGCGGTTGATCTCGGTCGGCAAGTTGTTTGCGATAGTTGACGTAGTGGCCCGTCAATTCCTTCAGTGCCCAATCGTCGAGCGACTCTTGATGCGACTTGAAGGTGATGAGATTGTGTTCGGCCAGATCGTCGAGGCCGTCGGGCAAGCGCTCGGAAAACCGGCCTTTGGTTTTGCGTAAGACCACGACATCCAGGAACTGTTGCTTGAGCGACAGATCTTTCTCCAGCTCGACGACGAACGGCGAGTTGGTGAAGTAATCGGTGAGCAACAGGCCGAAGTGACGGTGCCAGTTCATACGTACCAGGAGTAAGTGATCGTGCGGTCACCGTTTACGTTTCGCGCGTCTTCGCGCGAAACGTAAACAGGCTCCCTTCACCACTTCTTCCGCGCCTTGTAATCGTTAATCAGTCCATTCGTCGAGGCGTCGTGCGTCGTCACCGTTCCCGCCGTCGTCAACTCCGGCTGAATCACCTTCGCCAGCTGCTTGCCCAGCTCGACGCCCCACTGGTCGAACGAGTTGACGCTCCAGATGATCCCCTGCGTGAAAATCTTGTGCTCGTACAGGGCGATCAGCGAGCCGAGGGTGCGCGGCGTCAGCTTCTGAAACAGGATCGAGTTCGTCGGCTTGTTGCCGGCGAAGGTCTTCTGCGGCACCAGCTTTTCCAGCGCCTCCGGCGAGAGCTTGCTGCCCTTCAGCTCGGCCCGCACCTCGTCGGCCGTCTTGCCTTTCATCAGCGCCTCGGTCTGTGCGAAGAAGTTCGAGAGCAAAATGTCATGATGCTCGCCGAGCGGGTTCTGCGACTCGACCGGGGCCAGGAAGTCGCAGGGGACCAGCTTCGTGCCCTGGTGAATGAGCTGGTAGAAAGCGTGCTGGCCGTTGGTGCCCGGTTCGCCCCAGACGATTGGGCCGGTGGACCAGGTGCAGGGTTCGCCGTCGCGCGTCACGCTCTTGCCGTTGGACTCCATGTCGCCTTGTTGGAAGTAGGCCGGGAAGCGGTGCAGGTACTGGTCGTAGGGCAGGATGGCGATCGTCTGGGCGCCGAAGAAGTTGTTGTACCAGATGCCAATCAGCCCCAGCACGGCCGGCAGGTTTTTCTCCAGCGGCGTCGTGCGGAAATGCTCGTCCATCAGATGGCCGCCGGTCAGCAGCTCTTCAAAATTGTCCATGCCGATGAACACGGCGATCGACAGGCCGATGGCCGACCACAGCGAATAGCGGCCGCCGACCCAATCCCAGAAGGCGAACATATTTTGCTCGTCGATGCCGAACTTCTTCACCGCGTCGGCGTTCGTGGACAGGGCGACGAAGTGCTTGGCGACGTGCTTCGAGTCGCCGGCCGTCTTCAGAAACCAGTCGCGCGCCGACGTGGCGTTGACGATGGTTTCCTGCGTCGTGAACGTCTTCGAGGCGACGATGAAGACGGCGGTCTCCGGATCGAGCCGCTTCACCGTCTCGGCGATGTGCGTGCCGTCGATGTTGCTGACGAAGTGGACGTGCAGGCCCGGCTTGCCGTACGGCTTCAGCGCCTCGGTCGCCATGACGGGACCGAGGTCGCT
>JBBQPD010000514.1:0-5090 GCA_038331535.1 Gemmatales bacterium
GTTAGACCCCCGGTGAAACACTCACCGGGGGTCTAACGACCCCCGCTCGCCAGGAATCCGCACGGCCTCGTCCGGCACCACCGACAGCGGCGTGTAGCGCGGGTGGCGTGACTCCTGGTATGGATCGTTGCGGGCCGCGTTGTAGCAACAGATCATCGACCAGCGCGGCCGTTCCGAATGGTTCTGGTCGGAGCGATGCAGCAGGTTGCAGTGAAAGAACAGCGCATCGCCCGGTTCCATCTCGACATATTCCAGCGGCAGTCGCTTCAACAATTCCTCGACGCGCGCGCGGTCGGCGCCGGACTGTTCTCCGGTCAGGGAATGATCGATCCGGCCGCAGTGGTGCGAACCGGGAATCACCTGGAGGCAACCGTTCTCCTTGCGCGCCGGATCGACGGCGATAAAGACGCTAAGCAGCAGCGGTTGCAGCACGGCGTTGTGATACCAGTAGCCGTAATCTTGGTGCCACGTCCAGGCGCCGCCGACCTTCGCGTCCTTCATGATCATTTTCGAGTGGTAGTGATAGACCTCGCCGCCGAGCAGCTTCTCGGCCGAACGGGCGACGCGCGCGCAGCGGGCGAACATGCCGTAGATGCCGTCGCCGGGGTGGTTCCAGAGCGACAACCGCACCACGCCGCCCTCGCCGTCGGCCCGGCCGTAGGAGCGTTTGTCCAGCTCATGGTCCTGCTTCGCGGACTGGCGCAGCAGGTCGATCTCGTCGGCATCGAACAGATTGCGGGCGAGAGTGTAACCATGTTCGTGGTAGTGACTCGCCTGGGCGTCGCTGAGAAGACGCGTGGAGATGGCGGGCATGGGGGTCGCTCCGGGTGTGCCGCTTGCGGTTTCGCGGCGCTTGCCTGCGAAGCCGCAAGCGGCGACACGACGAATCCGAGTTTTTTCTTGTCTGCGCCGGGCCATCGATTACAATTTACTCATTCGCCTGGTCCGTGCGCCGGCAGTCATTCACGTCTTTGTACTCGTCATCCTACTTCGCCGGACACGGCCGGGAGCCAACAATCGAGAGGACCATCATGCTTGCTGGCGCGAAAGGAGAACTGGTGCCCCTGGGGGGCGGCGATGCGATTCCCCTCATCCGGGCGGTATTGACCGTGGGACGGCGCGAGTCGTGCGATGTGTGCATGCGCTTCCCGAACATTTCCGGTCTGCATTGCGAGATGAGCTTCCGCGACGGCTACTGGTACGTCCGCGACCTGAACAGCACCAACGGCGTCAAGGTCAACGGCACGCGCGTGCAGGAGAAGGTGCTGCTGCCCAAGGATGAAGTCACCATCGGCAAGCGCAAGTACACCATCGACTACACGCTGCCGGCCGACAAGCGGGCGCCGGATGAAGACGTGCCCGACATCATGGGCCAATCGCTTCTGGAAAAGGCCGGCCTTACCAGTCATGGCCGGCCGGCAGCGAAGCCGCGCGCACCCCTCGACCCTGCCAAGGCCGCTCGCCGGATCGGCAGCGTCCCCGATGAAGACGACGATTGATCGAAGTCGGAGGACTAACCACAGAGAGCACAGAGAAAAGAATAGAACGCGGATGACGCGGATTATTCTTTTCTCTGTGCTCTCTGTTTCTCTGTCATTAGAGTCTGTCTCATAAAGGTGTCATTTCTCACGAGCCGCGACCGTTAGGGAGCGTTTTTTGCGGCATGTCCCCAGCGCTCCCTAACGGTCGCGGCTCGTAGAACCTACTTCTGGGACAGGCTCTTAGTCCGTATTCAGTTCACGCCGCCGGCCCGCTGCACCAAATCCCAGCCAATCGCGAAGATCGCCGCATCGATCAGCAGGTGGCTCAACCACGGCGCCCAGATCGAGCCGGTGCGCCGAAACAGCCATGCCCAGACCAGGCCGCCGATGGCGATGCTGAGCGAGAACGGTACGACCGCGATCAGAAACTGCCCCGGAAAGTAGACGTACAACACGACGACGTGATGGGCCATGAACGCCAGGCTGGAGACCAGCGCCGCCGGCAGCGCCCGCATTCCGCGACAGAGTCGGGCAAACACGAACCAGCGCCAGTAATACTCTTCGAGCAGCGAATGACCGACGACGATGAACGCCGTCAGTCCCAGGTAATGGGACAGCGACGTGATGCCCAACTCGTGCAGTTTGCCGCGCACCTGCGCCGGCGTCGAAGCCATGACGGCGGCGTCGGCCAGGAAGCCGTGATAGAGGACGAGCATGGCGCCGGTCACAAGCAAGCCGAAGCCGAGTCCCAGCGACAGACCGTCGAAACGCGGTCGTTTGAGACGGGGCCAGCGACCGTCGGCGAGGAACACGAACAGGAGCGGAAACGTGAATTGAATGCCTTTGCCGAGAGAATAGGCCAGCTGCTGCGCCAGGTTGGCCTTCTGCCCGCCAGCCATGATGAGGAAGTAGAGGGCCGCCATCGCCGTCGGAAACGTCATGGCGAAGACGAGTCCCAGCCAGGCGGTTGCCGAGAGACGGGGAGAAGGTGGTGATTCAATTCCCATGATCTCGTCCCTCGTTCCGCCGCTTGCGGTTTAGCGGATGGCAGCCGCTAAGCCGCAAGCGGTAATGGGACTCACAATTCCTGCACGACGCGGCGCACCAGCACGCGCAATTGCTTCTCGGCGGCGGCGGCCGTGGCGAGGATCTCCGACAGCTTCACCGGCTCCAGGGCGTCGGGTAAACACATATCCGTGATGACGGAGAAACCGACGTTGCGCAACCCGCAGTGGACGCCGACGATCACTTCCGGCACGGTGGACATGCCGACTACGTCCGCGCCGATGGCGCGCAGGAAGCGGTATTCTGCGCGCGTTTCGAGGTTCGGCCCGGCCACGGCGACGAACACGCCCTGGTGACAGGTGATCTGCTCCTCGCGCGCGACGCGCCGGGCCAGGGCGAGCAATTCGCGGTCGTAGGCGAAGCACATATCGGGAAAGCGCGGGCCGAGGCGGTCGTCGTTTTTGCCGATGAGCGGATTGTCGCCGATCAGGTTGATGTGGTCCTCGATGACCATGAGGTCGCCCTTGGCGTACTGCGGATTCATGCCGCCGCAGGCGTTGCTGACCACCAACACCTCACAACCGAGCGCGCGCAGGACGCGCACCGGCAGCGTGATCCGTTGCAAGGAATAGCCTTCGTAGAAGTGGAAGCGGCCCTCCATCGCGACGACGGTCTTGCCCGCGAGTTGGCCGCACACCAGCCGGCCGGCGTGCGACACGACCGTGGAGGTGGGGAAGTGCGGTATCTCTTCGTAAGCGAACGATGCCTCGGTTTCGATCTCCTGGGTGAGGCTGCCCAGGCCGGTGCCCAGGATGATGCCGACGCGCGGCTTGCCCGGCCACTTCGACTGGATATGGCGCGTCGCTTCCTGGACCTGGTCGAACAGTTCGAGCATGGCGTTGTTCTCCGCGCGAAACGGCAAGCCGAACAGGCGCCGTATCGCTTTCTTTCGCTTCGGGGGCAGTATACAGTGACCGGAGACGATCGACAGACCCGAGGGCGCCGCCGATGGCCGTCAACCTGACCCCGCAGTACCACGAAGCCGAGCTGGAGTACAAGCGCGCCCAGACCGTTGAGGAGCGGCTGGAGTGCCTGAAAAAGATGTGGACGCTGGTGCCCAAGCACAAGGCCAGCGAGAAGCTCCAGGCCGAGCTGAAGACCAAGATGAGCGAGCTGAAGGAAGAGATCGAGCGCGAGCGCAAGAGTCCGAAAAAGGCCGGCATCAGCTACAAGATTCCCCGGCAGGGCGCCGGCCAGGTGATGATTCTCGGCGGTCCCAACTCCGGGAAGAGCCGGCTGCTGACGAAGCTGACGCGCGCCACGCCGGCCGTGGCGCCGCACCCATTCACCACCCGCGAACCGTCTGCCGGCATGATGAGCTGGGAGGACACGCGCGTCCAGTTGATCGACACGCCGCCGGTCACCGCCGACATCATGGAAGGGTTTGTTTCCAGCATGGTGCGAGCCGCGGACGCCTCCGTACTGATGCTCGACCTGGCCGACGACGATGGCCCGTTCGCCGCCGAGGCAGTCCTCGACCGGCTCAAGGAAGTGAAGACGGTGCTGATCGGCACGCCGCCGGCCGACAATCCCGAGCCGAGCATCCACTACAGCAAGACGCTGATCGCTGCCAACAAGCTCGACACGCCGGGGGCCGCCGAACGCCTCGACGTGGTGCGCGAGATGTTCGCCGAGCGCTTCCCGATCTTCGCCCTCGACGCCGAGAGCGGCAACGGCCTGGAGCAGCTGCGGACCGCGATCTATCAGCTGCTTAATGTCATCCGCGTCTATTCGAAGCGGCCCGGCAAGCCGGCCGACATGGAGTCGCCGTTCACCTGCCCCGCCGGCAGCACGGTCATGCAGTTCGCCGAGACGGTCCACCGCGATTTCGCCGACAAGCTGAAGTCGGCGCGAATCTGGGGTACTGGCGTCTTTGACGGCCAGACCGTTCAGCGCGATCACATTTTGCACGACAAGGACATCGTCGAGTTGCACGTTTGAACAGGTTTTGCGGTTTCGCTAAACGGCACTGAAATTGCAACCCATTCTTCTTATCCGACGACACGGCCTCGGTGGTCGCGTCCGACTCAAGTGAGGAGGAACAAATCATGTCAAAGAAATGGCTTTGCGTGGCGGCCCTTGGCGCCTTGACGTTGTTGATGACGCCGGGGATCAGCTCGGCCCAGCGTGGTGGTCGTGGCGGCTACGGCGGCGGCGGCTACGGCGGCGGCTACGGCGGCGGTGGTTATAACCACGGCTATAACGGCGGCGGCTACAATCACGGCTACTACGGCGGTTCGGGCATCGGGATTTACCTCGGTTCACCCGGTTACGGGTATGGCTCTGGTTACGGGTACGGCTCTGGCTACGGGTACGGCTCTGGCTATCGCTCTTCGTACTACAGCTCGGGCTCACCCTACTACGGCAGCTCCTACTACTATGAGCCGGCATACGGTACTGCTCAACCTGCGTACAACTACATTCAACCCTCGACGATCGCTCCATCCTACGCGCAGGACCAGAACGCTGGGAGCGAGAATCCCAACGCCGCGATGATGGAAGTGCGCGTCCCTGCTAACGCCGAGGTCTGGGTGGAAGGCGACA
>JBBQPD010000515.1:0-5081 GCA_038331535.1 Gemmatales bacterium
AGTTCGGAGTTCGGAGTGAAAAGACAACTCCGAACTCCGAACTCCGAACTCCGAACTGGGTCGCGCCCGCTCTCTTCGATCTGCAAATCAACGGCTGCGGTGGCCACAGCTTCAATTCCGAGCGCTTGACCCTCGACGCCATTCGCGAGGTCGTGCGCACCTGCCGAAGGCACGGCATCGGTTCGTACTGCGCCACACTCGTCACGAACTCCGCCGACGCGCTGCTGCACGGCTTCGCCACGCTCCGCAAGGCCTGCGCGGACGACGCCGAGATCGGTCGCGCCATTCCCGCGTTTCACCTGGAGGGGCCGTACATCAGTCCGGACGATGGGCCACGCGGCGCTCACCCGCGCCGCCACGTGCGGGCGCCCGACTGGGACGAGTTTCGCCGCTTTCAGGACGCCGCTGGCGGGAATATCCGCCTGCACACGCTCGCGCCCGAACACGACGGGGCGCTGGGGTTCATCGAAAAGCTGACATCATCGGGCGTCGTCGTCGCCATCGGCCACACGGCGGCGAGCGGGGCGCGCATCCGCGAGGCGGTCGCCGCCGGGGCGAAGCTCTCGACGCACCTCGGCAACGGCGCGCACGCCATCCTGCCGCGCCACGAGAATTACATCTGGGAACAGCTGGCCAACGACGACCTGTGGGCGAGCCTCATCTGCGACGGCCATCACCTGCCGCCCGCGGTGATCAAGTGCATCCTCCGCGTCAAGACGCCGGCGCGGTCGATCCTGACCTGCGACTGCGGCAGCCTGGCCGGGCTGCCGCCGGGACTGTATCGCGAGTGGGAGACCGAATTCGAGGTCCACCCGGCGGGCAAGATCGTCGTCCCCGGCACGAGTTACCTGGCTGGCTCGTGGGCCTTCACGGACCTGTGCGTCAACAACGCCGTGACGCTCGGCGGCGTGAGCGTGCGCGACGCGCTCGACATGGCCGGGGCGAACCCGCGCCAATTGCTCGGCCTGCCGCCGCTCGATCTGGTGCCGGGTGCGCCGGCCGACTTCGTGCTGTTCGAGAACGAAGCGAGCCAGCCATTCCGCGTCCTCGCCACGGTCATTGGCGGCGCGACGGTCCACGGCGTACCATGAGGCAGTGGCCGAACCCCCAACCCCGCGAGGGTGTCCACAGAACATGTCAACCCGCATCGAGCAGTACGCCGCCGACCACCGTTATCTCCTCGACCTCGTTTCACGTCAGGCCGGGTTTTCCGATCCCCTCGCCGTTGATCTCGACGACTTCTACCTGCCACTCGTCAAGGCCGCCAAGCGCCGCGAGATGCTGCCCATCGAGGGCGTACTGGTTCGCGACTGGGATCCCGATACGCGCCAGACCAACCCCGGCGTGCAGATCGGCATGCGCCTGTACGAGATTCAGGGAGTTCGCTTCGTCCGCGCCCGCTTCCACCACGACGACCACTTCAACAGTTGGGGCCTCGACTTCGTCGCCGTGGATCGCAAGGACTACCGCCGGCTGTACAAGATCGCCCTGCGCTGCCGCCGCGACAACGAGCCGCCCAGCCAGCCGCCGGTGCTGCCGAAGGAACAACTCGACCAGCTCTGGAGGAACACCATCGGCTATCTCGAAAGCAAGAACCTGGAGCGCATCAAGGGCTACGGCGGGCGGGCGAAGCGCGGCGTGCTCCTGACCGGGTCGCCGGGCAACGGCAAGACGATGGCCTGCCGCTGGATCTGGGAGGAATGCCGGCAGCGGCGCTGGGAGTATCGCCTTGTCACGCCGGACAATTACCGCAGCGCCCGCTCCAACGACTCGATCGAGGATTTGTTCGGCGTCGAACGGCGCGGCATCCTCTTCTTCGACGACATGGACCTGGCCCTGCGCGACCGCGAAAAGGTGGCCGAGACCGAGGACCAGGCCGTGTTCCTGTCGGCGATGGACGGCATCCAGGTCAACGAGGGCGTGGTGTTCGTGTTCACGACGAACTGCGCCCTCGACCTGATCGACCGCGCCTTCAAGCGCCCCGGCCGACTCGATTTGGTGATGAACTTCAAGGCACCCGACGCCGCGCTGCGCCGCCAGCTGGTCGGACGCTGGCACAAGGACATTTGCGGAAATATCGATCTGGAGCAGGCCGTCGCCTCGACGGATGGCTACAGCTTCGCGGAGATCGAGGAGCTGAAAAACCTGTTGGTCATGCACTTCATGGAGAGCAACGCCTGGAACTGGGGCTGGGCGCTGAAGCAGTTCGACATTAACCGCAGCGAGCTGAGTTCCCGGCCGCAGCGGTCGGTAGGCTTCGGCGGCGGCCGCGGGCGAAGGGATGATGATATACCGTTTTGAGGCGGAGGGGCCGAGGGCACGTGTAATTGGTAGAAGGGAGAACGATTAGCGCATTGAGTTGAGGATACTCCGTATTTCGGCTGGAGGAGGCGAAGAGTGAATGTGTTCGGGCCGAACCTGCGGCTGTACCCGATTATTCGCAACGGTGAAAGTATGCCCCGCGGACCGCGGACCCTGAGCGAGATGTCATTTCGGCTCCTGGAGCAGCGGTGCGGCATTGGCTGGGAGTTCGTCTTCGGCACGCCGGACCGCGTTCCGGACTGGCAACTCTACAGCTACGAATACGTCGATGACCTGTACTTCATGCCTCCGGCTACCGAATTATTCCGTGGATGGGAGTTGGGCGATGCGCTGCTTGCCGCGGTCGGAGAAAGGATGCGGCAGGCCGGGTGGGAAGGAGACGGCGTCTTTCAGGTGCTCTGGCTGCCCCCGTTTCTGGGAGTCGGGGTCCAACACCACGGGTGCTATGCCCTGCTGGTCAAGCAGGACAACGATGGGATCTCCTGGATTGCCAGTCCCGTCCCTCTCCCAATGTGCCTGGATCCATGGTTCGACACTCATCCGATTTACGAAGAATTCTTGCGGCGAGGGGTCGCGGACGGCCGGTTACAAGTTAAGGGGCCAGATGAAGGATAGCCGGTCGGACATATTGTCGCAGCCCCAAGATGCAAGGAAGATGACACGGCTGATAATCGGAGCGCGCTCAGGTGTTCTGCACTTTCCGAATAGACCTAGGATCGCCGGCCCAAGTCGTCTTAGAGGCTGTTCCAGAAGTGAGTTCTACGAGCCGCGACCGTTAGGGAGCGTTGGCGGGACGCTGCGAAAACCGCTCCCTAACGGTCGCGGCTCGTAGAAAGCAACACCTTCTGGAACAGCCTCTTAACAGAAAAAGGCTCTCCCGTCACGATGGTGGTGCTTACAATCCCCGCAACCAGGAGAGCCAAGGATGGCCGCATGGCGCTTGCCCGCCGAACTCGCTCTGTAGATCGTTCACCTCAGTCAGCCGCTGCACGCCCGCGTCGGCCAGCCATCGGCTTGGCGCGCCGTCGGCGCCGCCAACGGCCGTAATCCGATCTCGATCATCGTCCCTTGCCATCGCGTCATCGGCGCCGCCGGCACGCTGACGGGGTACGGCGGCGGCCTGGAACGCAAGAGTTGGCTGTTGCGGCACGAGACCGCCGACCTTGCGCCGTAATCCCCCTGAGTGTGCCTCTCGATTTAAGCACTCATGCAGCCATCGCTAACCAGAACTCGCTCCACTCGGGGCTGTCGGCCGTGGCCATCAACTCGACGAATGGCCCCACCTGCTCCGGTTGCCAACCCGCCTCACTGCGTTTCCTGCGGAACATTGCTGGCGGGCGTCCGCCGCCGTGGCATGACACTGCCGGCGGATGGTTTCCGCATCAACTGACCAGCCCGCTAACTCGTTGAGCAACGGTTCGGCCTGCGGAAGGGGTCATGGATGCCGGCCAAACTGGCCATGCGCCGGGCACGGGGGGTCAGCCAGCCGTCCAGGCCGAGCAAGCGGCCGGCGGCGAACTCGGGTTGACCACAGGTGCGGCAATAGCCATGAGAGCGTTCGACTTGGAGCGCTCCCAGAGCGGTCCTCACTTTCCACTCACAGCGCCGTTTGTAGCGGAGCGAGCCCGCGCACGCGCGGCCCCCCTTTTTGCTCAGCCTCGTCAATGTGTGCCTGGACCGCCTGCTGCAAGGTCGAACGCAGCAAGTGCCGACCCTGTTCAAGCGCTTGCTCTTCGCACGCTGAGAGGACTTGCCCAGCGGGAGCGGTCCGGGCCAACTGGTGCATTTCAGTAATGTAGGCGATGGCGGTTTCGATAGAGAGGCGCTCGGCGTCACTGGCATATTCAAAGGTAACGGTCGGCACGATTAAACCCTTGAGAGGATCGGGAGGAACCAGGCCGAAGCTATACTTCATCTGCGTGCCTAAATCGAGAGGCACAACCTTTCTCCGGCTTCGTCTTCCCTTTTTCGCGCCGTCCGCCTATAGATGCGGCCGGAGGTATCGCATGCTTCGCGTCGCCTGGTTCGTGTTGCCGGCGCTGCTGGCCGCGGCGTGCGCGCCGACGGGTCAGGAACGGCTGCGCGAGTACAACGAAGACGGCGTCCGCCTGTTCCAGCGCGGCGCCTACGCCGACGCTCGCGACAGCTTCCAGGCAGCGCTGACGGTGCAGCCTGCGGACCCCGACCTGATGTACAACCTCGGCCAGTGCTACGACCGTCTCGGCCAATCGGCGCGCGCCCTCCAATTGTACGATCAGTGCTTAACTGCCATGCCGACGCATGTCGAGTGTTGGCACGCGGCGACGGTCCTGCTCTGGAACAACGGCCAGCAGGACGAGGCAGCCCGGCGTGTCGAGGAGTGGCTCAGGCGCGAACCGAACCGCGCCGCCGCTTACGCCGAGCACGCCTATCTGTACCGCCGCGCCGGCGACCTGCCGCGCGCCCAGTCGCGCCTGCAACAGGCGCTTGCCCTCGATCACAACGACGTTCGTGCTCTGACCGAAATGGCCCTCGTTTATGAGGCGCTCAACCGGCCGGACCGCGCCGTCGTCCTCTACGAGCGCGCCCTCGAAATCAATCCTCGCCAGCCGGACGTGGTGCAGCGTGTCAGTCTGCTCAAATCACAAGGGGCAGGACGGCCTCGCCCGGACTGATGGTTTGAGGAGCCGCGCACGAAGTAAGCGGGTCTTGGCTGAGGAGCCGCGCACGAAGTAAGCGGGTCTTGCCTGAGGAGCCGCGCACGAAGTAAGCGGGTCTTG
>JBBQPD010000516.1:0-5079 GCA_038331535.1 Gemmatales bacterium
GGGGGGCGGGGGGGGGGTTGGTGTGCGGGTGTCGGTTCGCCCCGTCACAAGGGGGGGGGGGGCGCCCCATCACCCGTTCCCCCCCTCCCCCCGCCCGGCCCCCGCTGGGGCCCCCAAGCCTCAGCGCTCCCTGACGGTCGCGGCTCGTTCGGCAACTTTCGTTAGCTGATCGTTCGAGTTGGACCGCTAACTCAGTGCTGCCGATGATGCTAAGCTACTTCTTCATAACGACAGCGAGCGCCTTCTTCGCGTCGTCGTTGCCGCGTTCGGCGGCCTTAGTCCACCAGGCGATGGCCTGGGCCGCATTCTTCGGCACGCCCTGGTCGCCGGCGGCGTAGCAGTTCCCAAGGTGATACTGGGCAACGGCTTCCCCTCGCTCGGCGGCGAGCCGTAGGTATTTGATCGCCTCTGTGAAATCCTGCTTCACTCCTGTCCCGGTCAGCAGACACCAGCCGAGGTTGGACTGGGCGCCGAGGCAGTCCTGTTTCGCCGCAAGGCGAAACAACGCGACGGCCTTTTGGGGGTCAGGCGGCACGCCCTTCCCATTGAGGTAACAGTAGCCGAGACAATCCTGGGCGAAACGATGTCCTTTTTCGGCGGCCGGCGCGAGCAGAGGCACGGCCTTGTCTGGGTCGGGAGTCACACCGCGCTTACCGTTCAAGTAGGCCCATCCGAGTTCGTACTGCGCCTCCGTGACGCCGGCAGCGGCATCCTTGCGAAAGAGTCGCTCGGCCTCCGGCAGGATTCGATTACCCGCCTCCCGATAAGACTCCATCGTTTTCTTCGCATCCGCAAGCCCCTCGCTCTCTGCTTGGATCCACAGGGTGACGGCCTTGGCCGCGTCCTGCCGCACCCCCTTGCCGTCGGCGTAGCAGTTGCCGAGTTGATAGCGCGCCCAGGAGTCTCCCTTGGCGAGGGCCGTTTCGTATTGAAGGACCGCTTTGTCGTAGTCTTGCGCCAGACCGTCGCCGGTTTCGTAACACCAGCCGAGGTCGCGGATGGCGCCCGCATGGCCCGCTTCGGCCGCTCGTCTCAGCAAGCGCACCGCCTCCGCGCTGTCCTGTGCCACCCCGCTACCGACCCGATAGCAGTGACCGAGCATCGCGACGGCGGGAAGATAGTTCTGGTCGGCGGACTTGCGAATCAGATCGAAGCCGCGGGCTTCGTCCATCTTGAGTCCCTGGCTGCCGAAGAGGTAGGCACTACCGAGGTCATACTGGGCTTCCTTTTTCCCATCCGCCGCGTCCCGTGCCCAGCGGCGTTCGGCCTCGGTTTTGAGGTCTACCGGGACGATAGGCTCCGGCTTTGGCTCAGGTTCCGGCTTCAGATTCGGTCTGGGTTCCGGCTTCGGATCGGGTTTGGGATTCGGCTCCGGTTTCTTCTCGTTGGCAGGAGGCTCTATCTTCGTCTCCTCGCGGTCTTTCTGCTTCTCGCCGGCTTCGGCCATCGCGTCCGGCGGCGGACTTGGACGGTCGGCGCGCAGCTTGAAGTAAGCGAAGCCGGCTCCCACGAGCAGCAAGAAGACGACCAGCCCGATCATCCATGAAGATTTCGCGCCCACCTTCGGGCTACGAGGCGCGCTGCGCCGGTGCGGCGCGGGCAATGGAGGCGGCGCGGTCAACGATTGGCTTGTGGGCACCGCGGCGATTGTTTCTTTCGCCGACTGCGGGGCGGCGAGCGTCGCTTCGTTTTTCACCCGGCGCGGCTTTGGGACCGGGGACGACATTGTCAGCGTCTGCCGGGCGAGCCATTTGCGCAGGGCGTCGGCGAATTCGACCGTGGTCGGGTAGCGCTCGGCCGGCTTCTTCGCCAACGCTTTGACGCAAATCGCCTCCAGGGCGGGGTCGAGATCGGGCCGATAAGCCGACGGCGGCTTCGGCGTCATCTTCAAGACGTTGAACAGCACGATGTCGGGCGGCCCCGAAAACGGCGTGCGCCCCGTCAACAACTCGTAGAGAACGATGCCGGCGCTGTACTGGTCTGCCGCTGGGCCGACGTTCGGCGTGTCACCCGCGGCCTGCTCAGGGGACATGTACGACGGCGTCCCCATCACCGACCCCAGCCGCGTCATGCGCGAACGCTCCTGCTCGATCGAACCGGCCAGCCCGAAGTCCATCAGGTAGAGATGATCGCGGCCGTCCACCATGACGTTCAACGGCTTCACGTCGCGGTGCAGCACATTCTGCTGGTGGGCATAGACGAGCGCCTCCGCGAGTTGCAGGGTCAGAGTTGCGGCACGGCGCGGCTCCATGCCGCCTTCAGGGATGAGGTCCGCCAGCGTCGTGCCGGCGATAAACGCCGAGGCGATGTAATGGCTGTCGCCGTGCTTCCCCGCGTCGAAAACGGGGACAATGTTCGGGTGCAGCATCTTCGCCGCCGCCCGTGCCTCGCGCTGGAAGCGCGCCACCGCCTGCGGTGTTGACAGCGCCTCGGGCTTGAGCAGCTTGAGGGCGACCTCGCGGTCTAGCTGCGGGTCGTAGGCGCGGTAGACGGTGCCAAACGCGCCCGCGCCGAGCTTGGCCCGCGTCTGGTAGCGGCCAACGAGGGTCTTTTCACCCGCGACCGGCGCGGGGACGAACGGCTTGCCGCAGCGCGGGCAGCGGACGGCCTGGTTGGTCAGACCATCGCCGATCGAACAGGGCGTCGCGCAAACGGGGTTCGGACAGTTGACGATAGTCGGCATGGCCAGCGTACTCGCCGGGTTTCAAGTGACTCAACAGACCTCAATGGACGGTTTGTCGCAAGCCCCGCGAGCCGAGCGGGGCCAGGGTGCCGCTCGGCTCGCGGCACCTACGGGCCGAGCCGACTCGCTAGTTCGCGCGGCATCTCGCCGCTGTAACTCGCCCACAAGGCGTCGATCGGATGGGCAACCCAAAAGTCCGATTGCCGCTCGCGGCTTCGCAAATGCCGGCGAATCTGCAACAGGCAACCCACGTTGCCGGTGAACACCGCTCGCGCCCCTGTCGTCAGGATGTTCGCCGCCTTGCGCTCGCCGACCTGCTCCGACATCTCCGGCTGCGTCAGGTTGTAACTGCCGGCGGCGCCGCAGCACATTTCGCTTTCGGGCAGCGACACCAGTTCCATGCCGGGGATCATCGCCAGCAGCTTGCGCGGCTGCGCCCTAATCTTCTGCGCGTGACACAGGCCGCAGGCGTCGTGATACGTCGCCTTGATCCGTAACGGGTGTTCGGGCTGCACCGGGCCGAGGTCCGCCAGAAACTCGTGAATGTCGCGCACCTTGGCGGCGAAGAGGGCGCCGGCCGCTTCGGACGGCGTGTTGTGGAGAAGGTGGCCATACTCTTTCATCACCGGACCGCAGCCGCCGGCGTTGTTTATTATGGCATCGACGGAGGCCAGTTCTTTCCCGAAGACGGCGCTATTCGCCGCGGCGAACTCCTGCGCCGGCGCCACCAGGCCGGAATGATAGTGCAGCGCTCCGCAGCAGCCCTGGCCGCGCGGCACCCACACTTCGCAGCCGTTCTTCTGGAGGACGCGGGCCGTCGCCAGCGTCGTCTGCGGGAAGAAAGCGTCGGCGGCGCAGCCGATGAACAGGGCGACGCGCGCGCGCCGCTTGCCCTCCGCCGGCAGCACCTCCGGCAGTCTGCCATAGTGCGGCTCCAGGTGCGGCACGATCTCCTGCATGCGCCGCAGCGACGCCGGCAGCAGCTTGCCCATGGCCCGCACCAGACCGTCGAGGCGTAGCTTCTGCATGAGTCGCAGCGGCGCCAGCGCCCAGCGCATGCGGCCGGCGTAGGGCGTAAGGTGGAAGAGCATCCAGCGCTGGAGGAAGTTCAGCGTCGGCGCCGGCGGCATCAGCTTCGCCAGATCCTTCTTGTACGAGCCGATGATCTGCCCGTACTGCACGCCGGACGGGCAGGCCGTCTCGCAGGCCCGGCATTCGAGGCACAGGTCGAGGTGATGGCGGACCTCGTCGGTCAACTCGGCCCGGCCGTCGGTGACGGCGCGCCAGAGGTAAATGCGGCCGCGCGGGCTGTCGTTCTCGTTGCCGGTTTCGACATAGGTCGGACACGAGCCGAGGCAGAGACCGCAATGGACGCAGTCCATGAATAGCTCGTAATCGATATTGCGGCCCAGGGCCAACTTATCAGCGACGATCGGTAATTCGGTGCGGGCGGCGGTGACGGACATAGCGGGTCTCGGCGGGATGGCGAACACGGCGGATGGCTACGGACAAGATAGGAAAACGACGGGCGAAGGGGACACTTCAGGGCACAGGCGTGAGAGGATGATTCGGCAACAACCGAACGCGGCTGACACAGACGAGGTGGTTCATTTCGTCCACACCGAACGTGAGGGCAATACCCCATTCGGACGCTTTCCGCATCTGCATCCCGAGATGGCGATAGACCGTGTCAGGATTTCCCCATCCGGACGGATTGGCGGTCAGACGATAATGGATGTTTTTCATCGCCGCCTCCAAGGGCGGTCGCAACGACAGCTCACTCGCTCGAAACAACCACTGTCGGAAAGAGTCGAGGACGTGGCGCAGGTAGACAACTCGATAACTTCCCGAAGAGCCTCCGCTCATTATTCGGCTTCCTGTCGTTCCGGGAGGGAGTTCAAACCCAGTTCCGCCGCCATGGCCTCAAAGGTCAACGCCGTGGTCCGCGCTTCCACCAGTTCCTCTTCCGTGATCGGCTCCGGCGGTTCTAAAAAGAGGTAGACCGCCTTCACCAGGCTGTCGCGCTCCGTGTCCAGATCCTGCGTTTGGCCGTCACGCGGCAGCCAGTGGACTTTTTCCGTCTCCGGATCGAAGACAACGCCCGATTCTTGAAGATGGGCGCGTTCCTCGGTGGTAAGCGTGCCACGCTGGCGGATCATAGCCGCCAGGCTGTTCCGATAAATCACGCATTCGTCCGCCAGGTAGGAACGCTCTTGGATGATCCCATTCGTCGCACTCATTGCGGTCCTCCCATTATTGAGGCAAAGACTCTCTTGAAATAGTTTACCCTCTCGATGCTCAGGAAGCACAGGGGGTGACGAGCCGCGGCCCGCCAGGGGGGCCGATACCCGCGCGCCCAGTCCGGGGCGGGGGCGGCGGGTAGAAAGGCACCAGGC
>JBBQPD010000517.1:0-5076 GCA_038331535.1 Gemmatales bacterium
GTGATGTCCACGCCGTAGGAGACGGGGTTGTTGTAGACGAGGATCGGCAGGTCGCTCGCCCCGGCGACCGCGCGGAAGTGGGCGCTGGTCTCGCGCGGGTCCGACTTGTAGACCATCGCCGGCAGGACCATCAAACCGTCCACGCCGGCCTTCTGCGCGTCGGCGGCGAAGCGACAGGCGAGAGCCGTGCTGCACTCGGCCACGCCGGTCAGGATCGGAACACGTCCCGCGACCTGGCGTACCGCGGCTCGCAGAACCTCCAACTTCTCGGCGAATTCGAGCGAACAATTCTCTCCGACCGTGCCGAGCATGATGACGCCGTGAACGCCCGCGCGCAGCAACGCTTCGACGTGTTTGGCCGTGCCGGTTAAGTCCAGCGATTGATCGGCGTGAAACTGCGTCGTCACCGCCGGCAAGACGCCGTGCCATTTGCCCGAATTGTTATCGATGGCTTATCCCTCCAGAAGCTCGTCACGAAAGACATTCACGAGTTGCGACCGTCAGGGAGCGTTGAGACCAGCACTCCCTAACGGTCGCGGCTCGTTATCCGATTCCTAGCCGGGTAAGACGATCTCATAGTAACCTTCACGAACGTCATGTTCCTCCGTGCTCATTCTCGACGTGGAACATACTGCCGCGCCCAAGCCGCGTCCTCCGGACCGAGCAGCGGCACCGGCTCGCTGTCGTAGATGAACTTCTCGTAACCCGCCGCGTCGTAGATGCGATGTAGCACCGCCTGAAGATCAAGACGTAAGTCGGCATGCGGCGCCCGTAGTGGAATTGGGATTGTCGGCAGCGGCTCGCGCAGGCGTATCGGCCAGATTCCCGCATCAGGCCGCTCTTCCGTCCGACTCACCAGCGCGTAATAATCGCAGAGTGGAGGAGAGGCGAACGGCATGCGCGGGCCGCCGCGCAGCAAGTCGATTTCGATGAAATGGACCGGGCTGACGAGGAGTTGGTCACGCTTGAGAATGTACTGGTCGCGGTCGCGTCCGCGGTTCTTGTTCGACGGACTGAGAAGTTCGATCACGGTGACGAGTTGGCGACTGCGGCGGTCCCGGATCTCCAGGAATGGGACGCGCTCAACGTCCCTCGTGGGCAAACGGATGTGAGAGGGTGCTTCCAGGACTGCCGTCGCGGCTTCGCCTACCGCAACCCCCGAGCGATGCGCTACGGAAACATCGGCTCGTCCGAGAAACCCCTTCGTATCTTCGTTTACGTCGTGAATGTAAAGGTGTTCGTCGATCTTGATGACGAACTCAGGCCCGATCTGTGAACTCAGGAGTTCGCGGACCAGCGGCATGAAGCTGTCATGGAAATCGTGCCAGGCGTCCTCCTGTTCCACAAAGGGGTTCATTCCGGGGAATGGCGAGGGCATTTATCACCTCCTTCGTTACCGCGCCCACAACTTCCGATCCAAACTCCGATAGCCGATGGCCTCAATCACGTGCGGTTGCTGGATGGCCTCGCTGCCCTCCAGGTCGGCAATGGTCCGTGCCACGCGCAGGATACGGTCGTGCGCCCGAGCCGACAGACCCAGCTCGTCCATCGCCGTCTGCAACAGTTGTCGGCCCTCCGGTACGAGGGCGCAGTGCTTACGCAGCTGGCGCGTCGTCATCCGGCTGTTCACTCGGTGATTGTCCTTGCCGAAGCGATCGCGTTGCACTTCGCGCGCGCGAGCGACTTGCTCGCGCATGGTAGCGCTCGACGTGCCGTCCGCGCTCGCCGATAACTCCTGGAAAGGAACGGCTGGTACTTCGAGATGAAGATCAATGCGGTCCAGCAGCGGGCCGCTGATCCGGCCCATGTAGCGCTCAATCTGCATTGGCGCGCATTTGCAAGCGTGACGCGGGTCGCCAAGGTAGCCGCACGGACAGGGGTTCATCGACGCTACGAGGACGAAGTTCGCTGGAAATGTCGAGGACATCAAGGCGCGCGAGATGGTGACGCAACCCTCTTCCAGCGGTTACCGGAGTACCTCCAGACTCTTGCGATTGAACTCGGGCAGCTCGTCGAGGAACAGTACGCCGTTGTGGGCGAGGCTGATCTCTCCCGGCGACGGTGGACTGCCGCCGCCGACCATGCCGGCATCGCTAATTGTGTGATGCGGCGGTCGAAAGGGGCGCACGGTCAATAACGGTTCGTCGGACTTCAGCCGGCCCATCGCGCTATAAATGCGCGTCGTTTCCAGGCTCTCGCTCGCCGTGAGCGGCGGCAGGATCGTCGGCAGGCGCTGGGCCAGCATCGTCTTGCCCGTACCGGGCGTGCCTATCATCAGGACATTATGGCCGCCGGCCGCGGATACCACCAGCGCCCGCTTCGCCGCTTCCTGGCCGCGGACGTCGGCGAAGTCGATGGGATAGTGGTTGAGCGCCTCGAACAACTCGGCGATACCGGCGTTGACCGGTTCAACGACGAGCTGGCCCGACAGGATGCCCACCGCCTCGGCAAGTGAACTGGCGGGATAGACGGCGATGGTCTCGACCACCGCCGCTTCGCGGGCGTTGGCGGCCGGCACGATCAACTTGGGGATGCCGCGCGCCGCCGCGGCCATCGCGATCGACAGCGCCCCCTTGATCGGCCGCAACGTACCGTCGAGCGCCAACTCGCCGACGGTAGCGTAATCCTGCACCTGGTCCGGCAACAGCTGCCCTGTAGCGACCAGCAGGCCGAGGGCGATCGGTAGGTCGAAACCGCCCGCGTCTTTGCGCAAATCCGCGGGCGCGAGGTTAATGACCGTCCGTCCGGGGTGGCGAGCGTAGCCGAGATTTACCAGCGCGCGCTCGATGCGGTGGATGCTTTCCTTCACCGCCATCTCCGGCAGGCCGACGAGCACCGTCTTGGGCAGACCGGAAGAGACGTCGACTTCCACTTCGACCGTCGCGGCATCAATGCCCACCAGGGCGAAGGTGTTCAGCTTGGCGAGCATCGGGGACTCCACGGGATGCACCAGCCGGCGCGCCGATCTCGGATTGGGTCACTTCTTCTCGATCTCTGGCGGTACGCGATCGAAAATCAATCGTCGAATCGCGAATTTTCCCATCATATAGCCGATGAAGGACGTGCCGACGCACATCCACGTTTTTAGTGCGCCGCTGGCCATCAGATCGAAATACCAGTGTTCATCCTGGCTCTCGACCCAGGCGTCGATCCTCAAGCAGTAGAGAACGTCCCAGACAGCCATGAAAATGACGGCGAGAGCGCACAAGATGCCTGGCAGCAGCCACATGAAAACGTCGCCGCTTGTCTGATCTATGACCTTGCGTACCTTGGCCTGCTGGCGCGTCTCCGTGTTGTACCCGCAGTACAGACAGATTTTCGCTTCGGCGCTCTCCAATTCGTTGGCGCAGTGCGGGCACCGCGGTGTCAAATCGGTTTCGGTCAGGCCGTACGGGTTGCCATCGTCGTCGGTATCCGCCGCTTCGACGGGCGGCTTTGGCTGCGCAACTTCTTTCTTGACCGGCTTCGCTGCCGGCTTGGCGGCGGGCTTCGCCGTGACACTTTTACTGGCAGCGGCGCCAGCCGCCGGTCTGGCGACGAAGACGCCGCCACACGATTTGCAGCGGACCTTCTTGCCCTGCACTTCGGCGGAGGTCTTGAACGAGGTGTCGCACTCGGTACAGGTAACGGTGATCGTGGCGGCCATCGTGTCACGCTCGCTTCACGGGTCCGAAGGGAGGGGCCTCACCCGAGGCGCCCTGGACATATCACTAGGATAAGAACGCGCCCCCATGCCGTGCAAGCGACAAACTGGGAAGGAGCCGACGTGTCCGAGCCGTCCCCCCGCATCCTCGCCTCGCTGGCCACGTACAACGAGCGCGAAAACCTGGACCCACTCATCAAGGAGATTCACGGTTACCTGCCGCGCGCCGACGTGCTGGTGATCGACGACAACTCGCCCGACGGCACCGGTCGGCTTGCGGATGAGCTAGCCGCTGCCGACTCGCGCGTCCACGTGCTGCACCGGCCGGGCAAGCTCGGGCTGGGCACCGCCACCGTCGCCGCCATGCGCTATGCGATGGATCACGACTACGATTTTCTCGTCAACCTCGACGCCGACTTCAGCCACCATCCGCGTTATTTACCGGCCCTGCTCGCGGGCATGAATCGTTACGACGTGATGATCGGCTCACGCTATGTCAAGGGCGGCGGCACGGAGAACTGGCCGTTCGTCCGCCGACTGATGAGCAAGAGCGTCAACAGCCTGGCCCGGCTCTTGATGCGCATTCCCGCGCGCGACACAAGCGGCGCCTTTCGCTGCTATCGCGTCGCGAAGTTGCGCCAGGTGCCGCTCCACAAGATCGTGTCGCGCGGCTACTCGTTCCAGGAAGAAGTACTGTACTTGTGCCGCAAAGCTGGTTGTCGCCTCGGCGAGACGCCGATCATTTTTGCCGACCGCCGGGCGGGATCGTCGAAGGTCAACAGCCGCGAGGCGATCCGCTCGATGGGCATTCTGCTCTATCTGGGTGTGAACGCGTTCTTCGGATTTGACTGAGCGAAACGAGCCGCGACCGTTAGGGAGCGCTGGATGTGATGTGTTGGGACGAAAAAAAAGATCGAGAGAACTCAACCCTACGACTGTCGCCCAATCAGCCGCAAAGGAGTCTCTCGATCAGAGGTAATGTTACCAGACCTGCAACAGTTTGCAAGCAATAAAGAGAAAAAAGAGGAATCCAGGGGTGCGCCTCCCAACGGAGGCAGCGCCGGTGTTGCGGCCTGAAGGGCCGCTTCCGCCAGCCCAGGCCGCGGGTCTGGGGAGTGGGTTGTGGTGCGCTTGGGGTTCCCAGGCCATCGGCCTGGGCTGAGGGAAGCGGCCCTTCAGGCTGCAGGTGGGCGGTTCTACGCAGGTGCCGCGAGCCGGACGGCACCGGATCGAGAGAGTCGCTTCTATCACAAGTCCGCCTCGGCTCGGCGGACCTACAATCGGAGCATCCCCATGAAATCCAGCACTTGTCGCTTTCTCTGTTCGTTGCTGCCCTTGTCCGTCCTCGTCGGCTACGCGACCGGAGCGGAACAGGCACGACCAGCAGTGCCGGCAGCGCGCGTCGCTACGTTTTCCATCGTCGCCTATGACCC
>JBBQPD010000518.1:0-5060 GCA_038331535.1 Gemmatales bacterium
GGCTCGTCCTCTGTGGAAGCGGTCCTGCTGGCCGTGGTATCGGAGAAGACGGGCTATCCGGCGGAGATGCTGGAGCCGGGCATGGCGCTGGACGCCGACCTCGGCATCGACTCTATCAAACGCGTCGAGATTCTGTCTGCCTTGCAGGAGCGCCTGCCCGACGCCCCGCCGATCAAATCGGAACACCTCGGCACCCTGCACACTCTCCGCGACATCGCCGAGTTCCTCAGCAACGGCGCTATTAAGCCCGCTACTGAGCCCGCTCCTGAGCCCGCAGCGCCAGCAAGGGTGAACCACGGCCTCGAACGCAGTGTGTTGCGCGCGACGCCACTTGATCCGACGAGTCCTCGTGACCGGAGGTTACTTCGACCCGGCCACGAAATCTGGGTGACCAACGACGACGCCGTCCTTGCCCCGCTGATCGAACAGCAGCTTGCCGGCCTCGGATTCCGGCCGCGTCTGCTCTCCTTTGCCGCCATTGCGGAGCAAGAGTGTCCGCCAGCGCTCGGCGGTCTGATACTGCTGGCCCCGTCGCTGACGACCGACGACCACTTGCGCCAGGCGCTCCGCGGCGTCCGCAAGGTCGCGCCCGCTCTGCGCCGCGCGGGACGCGAAGGCTCCGTGCTCTTAACCGTCTCTCGACTCGACGGCGCCTTCGGCCTGACCGGCCTCGATCCCAACCGGGAGCCGATCGACGGCGGCCTCGCCGGACTGGCCAAAACGGCCGCCCACGAATGGCCCGAGGTCGGCTGCAAAGCGCTCGACCTCGCCGCCGATGTGCCGCTGGAAGCTGCTGCTGCTGCGATCATCGAAGAACTTTTCCTCACCGGGCCGGTGGAAGTGGGGATCGGCCGCACCGGCCGCTGCGCGTTGGCGTGCGTCGCCTCACCCCTCTCGGCCGCGCACGGCGAACCGTTTCAGACGGGCGACGTGATTGTCGTCACGGGCGGAGCGCGCGGCGTCACCGCCGAGGCGTCCATGGCTTTGGCCCGCGCCTTTCGGCCCACGCTGATACTGCTCGGTCGCAGCCCCAAGCCCGGTCCCGAGGCCGAGTGGATGGCCCGGCTGACCAACGAGGCCGACATCAAACGCGAATTGCACAAGCGCGCCAACGGCACCGCCACTCCGCGACTGCTCGGCGAACAGTTTCGCCACCTCATGGCCGAGCGCGAGGTGCGCCGCAATCTCGCCCGCCTCGCCGCCGCCGGCGCCCGCGTCGTTTATCACGCCGTTGACGTTCGTGACGCCGGCGCGGTCGCCGAATTGCTGAGCGAGGTGCGCCGCGAGTTCGGCCCGCTTCGCGGTCTCATCCACGGCGCCGGCGTCCTGGCCGACGCGCGGATCGAGGACAAGACCGACGAACAGTTCGAGCGCGTCTACGGCACCAAGGTGGTCGGCCTGCGTTCACTTCTCGCCGGCCTGAATCCACAGGAACTGCGGGCGTTAGTGCTGTTCTCGTCTTCGACGGGCCGCTTCGGTCGGACGGGGCAAGTCGATTACGCGATGGCCAACGAGGTGCTGAACAAGACTGCCCAACAATATGGCCGCCGCCTGCCCGGCTGTCGCGTCGTCGCCGTCAACTGGGGGCCGTGGGATGGCGGCATGGTCGGCGCGGAGCTAAAGAACCTCTTCGCGAAAGAAGGCGTCGGCGTAATCCCGCTGACGGCGGGCGCAGAATATCTCGTAAATGAGATACGCAATGGCGGAAAAGAAGCTGAGGTCGTTGTCCTCGGTCCAGCCGTAAGCGCACCTACCAGCAGCGCCCATGAAAGTGCCGCGCCGCTTCCCCTGGCATTCGAGCGCGTGCTGGACGTCGCGGAACACCCGGTGCTGGAGTCGCACGTCCTCGATGGCCGGCCGGTACTGCCAATGGCGCTGATGCTGGAATGGCTGGCCCACGCCGCCGTTCACCAGAATCCCGGTTTGACCTTTCACGGCATTGACGGCCTGCGCGTGCTGCATGGCGTCATCCTCGACGGTCCGGCGCCGACGCTGCGCGTCGCCGCCAGCAAGGCGGTCAAGCGCGACGGCGCCCTCGTCGCTGCGGTCGAGATGCGCGGCGCTGGCCCCAACGGCCGCGAGATCGTCCACGCCCGCGCCGAGGTCGTGCTCGTCGCCGACCTACCGCCCGCCCCGCCCGCGGCGCCACTGCTGTCCTTGAAGTCGTATGTGCGCTCCATCGAGGAAGCGTATGAAGCGCTCCTCTTTCACGGCCCGGATTTGCAGGGAATCCAGAAGGTCGAAGGCTGCGACGCGGCGGGAATCGTCGCGGCAGCGCGGACGTCCCCGGCGCCGGCCGAGTGGGTGCGCCGGCCGATGCGCCAACGCTGGCTCGCCGATCCTCTCGCACTCGATTGCGCCTTCCAGATGATGATCCTCTGGAGCTTCGAGCGGCATGGGTCCGGCTGCCTGCCATGCTTTGCGGCCCATTATCGGCAATATCGCCGGGCGTTTCCGGCGGAGGGCGTGCGCATCGCCGCGCGGGTGACGCGCGACACCGGGTTGCACGTCCTGGCCGATCTCGACTTCCTCGACGCCGAGGGCCGCGTCGTCGCCCGCATGGAGGGGTACGAGGCCGTGATTGACCCGAATCTGCGGCAAGCGTTTCGCCGCAACCGCCTCCTAGCAGCGGCGGTATCGTGACGTCGGAGACGGGGCGATGGCGGAAGTGCGCTTGTCCCTGAAGGACGCGACGACGCCCGGTAGACTCCCTGCCGTATGCATGCAGTGCGGAAAAGAAGCGCGGGCCGTTCGGCGCATGAAGTTGACGACGGCGCGCTGGCCGTACGCCTCGTCGGCTCGTCTGGGAGTCGTCGGCTTGTTAGCGCTGCTGGATTGGTTCGACTGGTGGAAGGCGCCAAGAATGCGACTGAACGCCCCGCTGTGCCGCTGGCACAAATGGATCGTCCCTCCCCGGTTCCACGTTCTTAAAATCACGGAACATCTCGTTCATCTGACCGGCGTGTCGGACGAGTTCGTTCGGGCACTGAACCGGTAACGGCGCACCGAAGCTGGTTGAAAGGGAGAACCTGTCCTTGTTGAGCCTGCCGCGTATCGCCATCGTCGGAGTCGGCGGACTGTTTCCGTCCGCGCCCGGCGACGAACGACCGACGACGCCCGCCCGGCTCTGGGAACTCGTCCTGAGCGGCGCTGACACCGCCCGCGAAGTGCCGGCCGGCCGCTGGCTCCTCCCACCGGAAGAGGCATTCGATTCGACCGTCGGGGTGCCGGACCACGTCTATTCGAAACGCGGCTGTTTCCTCGATCCATTTCAACTTGACCTAACCGGTTTGGATCTCGCGCCGGAACTGGTCGCCCAACTCGATCCCATTTTTCACCTGACGCTGCGCGCTGGCGCGGAGGCGTTCCGCTCGGCAAGGACGCGCACTCTCGACCGTCGGCGCGTCGGGATCGTGCTCGGTCTGTTGGCGCTACCAACGGACAAGGCGTCGGAGTTGGCGCGTGCCTATCTCGGGCGCACGTTTGCGGAGAAGACCGCTTGCGGCTTCGCGCTCCCCAGTGCGAAGCCGCAAGCGGCGGAAATCAACGGCGCCGTCGTCGGTCTCCCGGCGGCGCTGCTGGCGAAGGCGCTCGGCCTCGGCGGCGGCAGTTACACGCTGGACGCTGCTTGCGCCTCGTCGCTGTACGCGCTCAAGTTGGCGCTGGAGGAACTCCGATCGGGCCGGGCCGACGCGATGCTGGCCGGCGGCGTTTCGCGGCCGGACTGCCTCTACACGCAGATGGGTTTTTCGCAGCTGCGGGCGCTGTCGCCGTCCGGCCGCTGCTCACCGTTCGACGCCCATGCCGACGGCCTCGTGGTCGGCGAGGGGGCCGGCATCTTCGTCCTCAAGCGCCTCGACGACGCGCTGCGCGACGGCGACACGATTCACGCCGTGATCGCCGGCGTCGGCCTGTCCAACGACGTTGGCGGCGGTTTACTCGCGCCGAACAGCGAGGGCCAGTTGCGGGCGATGCGCGCCGCTTACCGCGTGGCTGGCTGGGAGCCGGGCGACATCGATCTGATCGAGTGCCACGCCACCGGGACGCCGGTCGGCGACGCCGTCGAATTTCAGAGTTTGCAGACCTTGTGGGGAGCAGACGGCTGGCGGCGCGGCCAGTGCGTACTCGGCTCGGTGAAAGCAACCGTTGGTCACCTGCTGACGGCGGCCGGCGCAGCTGGCGTGACGAAAATGTTGGCGGCGTTGCGCGAAGGCACGCTGCCGCCGACCGCCAATTTTAAGACACCGACAGGAGGCATTGCCCTTGATGGCTCGCCCTTCCGTCTCCTGACGCGGCCGGAACCGTGGGAGCGCCGGAGTAAGGACGCGCCGCGCCGCGCCGCCGTGAGCGCGTTCGGATTCGGCGGCATCAACGCACATCTATTGCTGGAAGAATTCGTACTAGCGCCCGGCGCAAGCCGGGGGAGAGAGCCATCCCCCCGGCTTGCGCCGGGGGCTAGTACGGAAAAGCCGCCCGCCATCGCCGTCGTTGCGCTCGATGCCCATTTTGGACCGTGGAAATCGCTGCGGAAAGTGCAGGAGCGCGTCTTCGGAATCGATGCCGTAGAACCCACGCCGCCGCGGCACTGGTGGGGGGCTGAAGACAGCGATTGGTTCCGCAATGAAGAAGCCGGCGCTGACAAGATCGTCGGCTTTTGGATCGACGAGGTCGCCGTCGATGCCGGGCGCTTCCGCATTCCGCCGCGCGAACTGGAGGAGATGCTGCCGCAGCAACTCCTGCTGCTCGACGTGGCGGCCAACGCGGTCGAAGCGGCCGGCTTGTCGGACGAAGTACGCGTGCGCACCGGGGCGTTCATCGGCTGCGGACTCGATCCGAACACGACGAACTATCACTTCCGCTGGTCGGTGCCGCCCGAGCTGCGCGACGCGGCTCATCCGCCGCTGACGGCCAACCGCGTCATGGGCGGATTGGCCAGTATCGCCGCCAGCCGCATCGCCCGCGAGTTTCGCTTCGGCGGTCCGAGTTTCACGTTATCGAGCGAAGAAACGTCCGGCCTGCGCGCCCTGGAAGCCGCCGCAAGAGCACTGCAACGCGGTGAG
>JBBQPD010000519.1:0-5056 GCA_038331535.1 Gemmatales bacterium
CATGCGGCCGTTCGACGTGCAGTTGGCCGGCGGCGTCATCCTGCACGAAGGCGGCCTGGCCGAGCTGGCCACCGGCGAAGGCAAGACGCTCACCGCCTCGCTGCCCGTCTTTCTCAACGCCCTGGAAGGCAAGGGCGTCCACGTCGCCACCGTCAACGACTACCTGGCCCGCCGCGACTGCGAGCTGATGACGCCGATTTATCAGGCGCTGGGCCTGACGGCAGCCCCCATTCAGATGCAAATGCCCGACCAGGACCGCGTCGCCGCCTACCGCTGCGACATCACCTACGGCACCGCCAGCGAGTTCGGCTTCGACTTCCTGCGCGACCGCCTCAAGGTCGCCGGCGCCAAGGGCCAGGAGGCGCCGTTCTGGGCGCCGTGGACGCCGGGCGCCGCCAAGGCGCCGATGGACAACTCAACTCAGCGGCCGCACCACTTCGCCCTCGTCGATGAGGCCGACAGCATCTTCGTCGATGAAGCCCGCACGCCGCTCATCATCAGCAAGCCGACGCGCGCAGCCACGCCGGAGGAATGCGTCGTCTACCAGTGGTCGAACGCGCTGGCCCTGCGCATGAAGATCAACCAGGACTTCACCTTCGACCCCAAGAAGCACAAGCTGGAACTGACCGACGCCGGCAAGGAGCGGGTGCGTTTCTCCAACCCGCCGACGGGCGAGCACAGCCACGCGATGGACAAGCTGCACGAGCACGTCGAGCAGGCGCTTCAGGCCCACCACCGCTTTCGCCTCGATCAGCATTACATGATTATCAAGGACAAGATCGTCATCGTAGACGAGTTCACGGGCCGGCCGATGCCCGATCGCCACTGGCGCGAGGGGCTGCATCAGGCGGTCGAAGCCAAGGAAGGCGTGACGATCAACCAGGCAGTGGACCACGCCGCCCAGATCACGTTCCAGAGCTATTTCCGCCTGTACAAGAAGCTGTGCGGCATGACCGGCACGGCCGCACAGAACCGCTTCGAGATTCGCCGTGTTTACAAGCTGTGGGTGGTGTGCGTGCCGACGAATCGGCCGTGCATCCGCGAGACGTGGCCCGATTACGTCTACCCGACGCAGGACGCCAAGTTCGACGCCGTGGTGCGCGAGGTCATCCGGCTGCGCGACCAGGGCCGGTCGGTGCTGATCGGCACGCGCTCGGTGGCCACTTCCGAGGAGCTGAGCCGGCGGCTGAAGAAAGCGGAAGTCGAGCATCAGGTATTGAATGCTCGCCAGCACGAGATGGAGGCGCAAATCGTCTCCCGCGCCGGTGAGAAAGGCCGCGTCACAATCGCCACGAACATGGCCGGGCGCGGCACCGACATCAAGCCGACCGACGAGGTCGTCGCGGCCGGCGGCGTCCACGTCCTGGGAACGGAACGACACGAGGCCTTGCGTATCGACCGCCAGCTGGCCGGTCGTTCCGGCCGCCAGGGTGATCCGGGCAGCAGTCAATTCTTCATGTCGCTGGAAGACGAGCTATTAGAAGGCCTGGGCACGAGCGCGAAGGAATCATGGGAGAAGTTCGGCAACCGCGGCGGTGAGCGCGACTGGGACCAGTACCGTTACCTGTTCGAGAAGGCCCAGCGCAAGATGGAGCATCGCCATTACATCTCGCGCGTCGATTTGATGGTCCACCAGAAACATCGCGAGGAAGTGCTGAAGGATCTGGGCGCGGACCCGTATGTGGACTAGGCGGCCAAGGATTATCAACCACACAAAACCAGTCTGGCTAAAAGCTGAAAGCTGATAGCTATCAGCTTTCAGCCAAAACTCGGTTCACATTTCGCGAAACGCAAGCAGTAGCCGCACCACCTCTTCCACGTCGGCCGTACAAAACAGTCTGGCTAAAAGCTGATAGCTGATAGCTATCAGCTATCAGCCAGAACTCGGTTCACGTTGCGCGCGACGCAAGCAATAGCCGCACCACCTCTTCCACGTCGGCCGCCGTCGTTCGCCAGTTGGTGAAACAGAAGCGAATCGCCACCCGGCCGCGCAGCCGCGTCGAGGACAGAAACGCCCGGCCCGTCGCCCGCACGGCGTCGATCAGCCGCAGGTTCAGTTCGTCGAGTTGGTTCGCTTCTCCGCGCCAGCCCACAGGGACGTGGCGGAAACAGACGATGCTCAGCCGCCGCGGCGACAGTATCTCGAAGACGCCCGCGCGCTCCAGCAGCGCTTGCCCCAGGTCCGCCAGGTGACAGCAGCGCTCCACCAGTGCCCGGAACCAGCCGACCCCCAGCACTTTCAGCGACAGCCAGATCTTCAGCGCCCGAAAGCGCCGCGTCAGCGCCAGGCCGTGATCGCAAAAGTTCACCTCGGCCTCGCCGGGGGCCACGTCCTGCAAATAGTCCGGCCGTAGGGCGAACGTCTGTGCGAGCAACGGGCCGTCGCGCACCAGCACACAGCCGACGTCGAATGTCTGGGCCAGCCACTTGTGCGGGTCGAGCGTCACGGAGTCGGCGCGGCCGATACCGTCGAGAAGTGTACGCCCCTCGTCGGTCAATACCGCCGTCCAGCCATAGGCGGCATCGACGTGCAACCAGAGATGGTTTGCCGCGCAATAATCCGCGAGCGAGGCCAGCGGATCGACGGCGCCGGTGTTCGTCGTCCCAGCGTTGGCGACGACGGCCCAGGGCAAGCGGCCGTCCAACTTATCGCGCTCGACGGCAGCGGCGAGGGCGGCGGGCGTCAGCCGAAAGTCCTCGTCCGCGGGAACGGGTTGAACCTGGTCGGCGCGCAGTCCGAGAATCTTGGCGGCGCGATCGATGGACCAGTGCCGCTCCTCGGCGACGTAGAGGACGGCCCGACGCCGGTCCTCGTCGGCCAGGCGTTCGCGGGCCACGGCGAGAGCGGTGAGGTTGGCCTCGGACCCGCCGCTCGTGAGGACGCCCTGCGTCGTCGCCGGCAGGTCGAGCCAGGTGCGAAACCAGTCGAGGACAACCAGTTCAACCTGCGCCGGCCCGGCCGACTCCAGCCAGACGCCGGCGAAGAAGTTGGTCCCCGCACACAGCAGATCGCCGAGGACGGAAAGCCATGTCGGCGCGCCGGGAACGAAGGCGAGGAAGCGCGGATGGTTGATGCGCACCGCGTAAGGCGCGACCTTGGCGGCGAACTCTTCGAGGACGCGGGCGAAGTCGCGCCCCGTCTCCGGCGGCGGTTCGGCAAGGCGGTCGGCCATCGTCGCGGGCGTCGCGGTTTGACCGAGCTCTTGGTCGGACAGCGTGGCGTGATGGTGCAGCAGCCAGTCGAGGACAAGGTTGGCGTGCGCGCGCAGCTCCGTCTCATGCGGATGCGGCAGCGGCGCGGCACAGGCGGCGCGAAGGTCGTCGAGGGAGAGAGCTGTCAATCGCGGTGCGCCTTGCGGTAGTGTTCGGCGGTGCGGTCAGCGGGGATGTGCCAGTTGCAGTCGCCGCACGACGGAATCTTTTCGTAGCAGCCGTCGCAGTAGAGCGGGCCGCCGAGGAAGAACTGTTCGAGGCGATCGCGGCTCTCGGTGTCCAGGTCGCCCGGTTCGAGCGGCACCGGCATATCGTGGCCGCAGCCTTCGCAATTGCGGTGATTGAACTGGGCGAGCAGCGGCCCGAAGTGGTCGTGAACGCCGCGCGGTACAACACCTTTTCCGTGACAGAGCGGGCAGGCGACGCCGAGCTGGGCGGCGATGGCGTTGCGGATGAAGGCGCTCTTGTTAGGCAGCTTGTTGAGCAGCTCGGCAAGCTCGTTCTCGACCTTGAAGGCGACGACCGACGTTTTGGGTGGCTTGCGCGGCATGCTCGGACCTCAGCGCGGGCGGGTGATCGGGTTGACAAGGTTTATCATAAGCGGATCGCCGTGAGGTCGCAACACGATTGCCGCTTGCGGCTTAGCGGGCGTCCCCCCGCTAAGCCGCAAGCGGCGAACAGACCCTCTGCCTCGATTCGGGCACTCCCAGGGTCGGAAAATGACGCGCAGCAAGTTGTTTTCATTTCACACAGCCTTTTCCTGGCGGGTAGTCCTCTGCGTTTCCGCAAAAACAGGCCGAAATACGCACTTCTCTCCCTTGAGTCGATGAAACGATGAAACGAATACGCCTGCCTGACATCTGGGCAGTAAGCCGCCCATAAGTAGTCCCTCCTCGTTTACGTTTCGCGCGACTCCGCGCGAAACGTAAACAGTCCCGCTCGCTACTGAACACCTGGCCACATCGCATTCTCGCATTTCCCGGAACTGCGGAGTGGGATTCCTCGTCGTAGGATGGTAGGATAGCAGGTAAGCGCGGGGGGTAGTGCGCACCTTTCGCCCGCGCCTGCGGAGGACAGGACTCATGGCGACGCTGGTTCAGGCGACGTGTCCAGGCTGCAAGAAGCTGTTGCACATTCCCTCGGAATGGCTGAGCCAGCCTATCCGTTGCAAGTATTGCAGCCTCGTCATGGCGCTGAAGGCGCCGGCCGCGCCTGCGCGCCCGTCGACTCCCGTGCCGGCGTCCCGCGCCGTCAAGGCGCCGCCCGCCCTGCCGCCGGCGCGTACCGCTGCGCCGCCTGCGCTGCCCGCGGTGCGCAAGGCTCCGCCGCCTCTGTTACCCCCGCTGCCGGCGTCGCGCAAGGCCACGTCGCCTTCGATCCCGTTGCCGCGCCGGATTACGCCGCACTCGATTCCCATTCCGCCGCCACGCGCCGTTGTCCCGCCGCCGGTCGCGCAACCCGTTCACAGTCACGGCGGCGATCCGTTCTCCTCCCTTGACGGCGAGTCGGGTCCGGTGCTCATCAAGCCCATCCGCCGCGCCGGCTCGTGGTGGAAGGGGCCGCTCGTCTTCTTCGTCCTCCTCGGTGTCGCCGGCGGCATCGGCGCCTTCGCCTGGAAACCGATCAGCGAGCGCTTCAAGCAGCAGGACGAAACGCAAAAGATCGCTTCAAAGAGCGACGACAAGGAGCCGACGCGCATCGAGTTGCCGCCGACGGCGTCCGAGACCTCCACGACGCCGCTCACGCCCTTCGTCGATCCGAACAAGAAGCCAGACCCGAAGCCCGAACCCAAGCCGGACCCGAAGCCCGATCCCAAACCGGACCCCAAGCCGCCGGTCAAGCC
>JBBQPD010000520.1:0-5056 GCA_038331535.1 Gemmatales bacterium
TCCGTCTTTTTCTCTCGCGGTGGCGTTGTGGGGTGGGGGGGGGGGGGGGGTGTGGCTGGGCGCCCTCCCCCCCACCCCCCCCCCCCCCCCCCCCCCCCCCCCCCCCCCCCCCCACGTCGCACGGATTTATTCCCTCTCCGAATACGCTCGCCGGTCGCGCAGCGGCCGTTTGTCGCTCTTCTTTTTCGGCGCCGTGTGGTTGGCGGAACCGTTCAGCACGCGCGCGGCCTTGTCGTGGCTGGAGACCTTGAAGATGCCCAGCACCTTGCCGTTGCGGCCGCCGGAGCTGACGTAGCAGTATTCGATGTTGATGTGCTCACCCGCCAGCTGCTCGCAGACGTGGGCCAGCGCCCCTGGCTGGTTCTTCAGCTCGACGAGCAGGACGTCGGTCTCGGTGAACGGCGTGCTCAGGTCTTTCAGAACCTGAGAAGTGCGGGCCAGATCGCTGGTCACCACGCGCAGGACGCTATGCTCGTGGCTGTCCATGACGGTGAGGCCCGTCACGTTGATTTTCTGCTTCTCCAGGGCGCGCAAGACGTTCGCCAGGCGGCCCGGCTTGTTCTCCAGAAAAACGGACACCTGCTTCGCGGTTTCCATTAGTCCTCCTTCGCAACAACGTCTCCCGATCGTGCGCAGCGCTCGCCGGGCGTCTCGAAAGCAGTATTGTAAGCCTTGCGCCTCGCCCAGCCACCTACGTTTGCCGCTTGCGGCTTCGCGGCGCTGGACTGCGAAGCCGCAAGCGGCAAACTCAAGCCCATTGAACCTCCCGCGGGAGTGGATTAGAATTAGCTCACCCGCCGCCGTTCAGCCGGACCCGGCGGACACCAAGGAGTCGTACCCGTGCAGATCAAGATCGCCGCTCGCCACGGACACCTCAGCGAGTCTAGCCAGCAATTCATCCGCGAGAAGGCCGAGAAACTGCTCCACATTTTTGACCGCTTGACGATGATCGACGTGACCGTCGATCTTCAGAAGGACACCAAGCTGGTTGAGATGATCGCGCACGCGGAACACAAGCACGAGTTCATCGCCCACGAGTCGCACGGCGATCTGCACGCCGCCGTCGATCTTTGTCTGGACAAGGTTCAAGCCCAACTCCGTCGCTACAAAGAAAAGATCATGGACCATCGCCGGACCCCCTCGGCCGGCGAAGTCGCGAGCGCCCCTGCCGCGGACGAGGCGACCGAGGAATGACGGAGGATCGGGCATGCGCCTATCAGAGTTCGTGGTGCGTGAGGCGATCATTCCGGATGTCACGGCCGTCACCAAGGAAGGCGTCATCCGCGAAATGATCGCCTCCCTGCACGCCGCCGGCCAGTTCCCTAACGCCAACCTGGACGAGATCGTCCGGGCTATCCTAAAGCGCGAAGAACTCGGCTCGACCGGGATCGGCCGGGGCGTCGCCATCCCCCACGCCAAGCACACCTGCGCCGACAAGTTGCTCGGCACCATCGCGCTCTCTCCCAAGGGCGTGGACTTCAAGAGCCTCGACGGCGAGAAGGCGTACGTCTTCGTCCTGCTGATCTCGCCGCAGGACCGGCCGGGGGACCACCTGCGCGCCCTGGAGAACGTCTCCCGGTGCCTGCGCGACGACAACTTCGTCAAAGCCCTGCGGCAAGCGACGACACGTGAGGAGGTGAGCCAGTTGCTCGACAAGATTGACTGTCCCGTCAGCTAATCCTGTGCCCCGCCTCCGGCGGATTCCGGCCCGTCGCCATCCCATGACCCAGGACGCCATGAGCGGCACCATCGTGCAGCAGACCTTCGTCGTGACCAGCCCCCAGGGTCTGCATATGCGCCCGGTCACGGCCTTCGCCCAAAAAGCGGCCGCCTATCAATCCGAAGTGAAAGTCACGCGCGATGGCCGTTCCGTCGATGGGAAAAGCGCGCTCGACATGATGACCATGATGTCGATGCCGCCAACGGTCCTGACGATTCAGGCCAACGGCCCCGACGCCCCGGCCGCCATGGAAGCCCTCATGGATCTACTCAACCATTGGAAGGATCTCGACGAGGCGGACTCCGCCGAATCCGCCTCTGAGCTTCGCCGCGCGGGACCACCAGCCGCGCCGCGTGGATAGTGACGCTGCATGGAAATCAAACGAGGCATCGCCGTCTCTCCCGGTGTAGCCATCGGTCCGGCCCTCGTGCTGGATACCGAGGGGTTTCGCATCCCGCAGCGGTTCGTCCTCCCCGCTCAGGTCGCCGGCGAGATGGACCGCCTCCGGGAGGCACTCGACGCCGCCGTGCGCGAAACCCGCAGCCAGCAAGAGACCATCAGCGCCAAGCTCGGCCCGCAATACGGCGCCATCTTCGCCGCTCACACCTTCCTGCTCACCGATCCCGGCTTGCAGCGCGAAATCGAAACCCTGATTCGCGAGCAGCAGTTCGCCGCCGAGTACGCCGTCAGCCGCGTCATGCGCCACCACGCCAAGACGCTGGAGCTCCTCGAAGGCGGCCACTTCGCCAGCCGTGCCTCCGACATTTTCGACCTGGAAAAGCGTCTCCTCGGCAGCCTGCTGGGCCAACGCCGCGAGAACTTGCAGCACCTGAGCGAAGCGGTCATCGTCCTCGCCCATGACCTGACCCCCAGTGAGACGGCGTCGCTGGACACGTCGCACGTCCACGGCTTCGCCACCGAGTCGGGCGGCCGCACCAGCCACACGGCCATTGTCGCCGGCGTCTTGCAGATACCCGCCGTCGTCGGCCTCGGCAAATTCGTCACCGATGTTTCCGGCGGCGATCTGGTCATCGTGGACGGCAACCGCGGTCTGCTCCTCCTCAACCCCGATGAGGAATCGCTGGAGCGCTACGAGCTGACGCGCACCTCGTTCCGCAAGTTCGAGAGCGGCCTCGGCGAGCTGCGCGATCTGCCTCCGGTGACGCGCGACGGCACCCGCGTCGGCCTTCTGGGCAACATCGAGTTCCCCCAGGAAGGCGTGCAATGCCTGGAACGCGGCGCGGACGGCGTCGGCCTGTATCGCACGGAGTTTCTCTACCTCAACAAGCTCGACGACCCCACCGAGGCCGAACATTTCGACGCCTACATGCACGTCCTGCGCACGCTCGGCAAGGAACGGCCGGTCGTCATTCGCACGCTCGATCTGGGCGCCGACAAGTTCCAGCCGCGCACCGAAAAGCTGGAGCACGAGCGCAATCCGTTCCTCGGCCTGCGCAGCGTTCGTCTCTGTTTGCGAAATTTGACCTTGTTCAAAACGCAGCTGCGTGCCATTCTGAGGGCCAGTGCGTTTGGCAACGTGCATCTCATGTTTCCCATGATCAGCACGCTGCTGGAGCTTCGCCAGTGCAAGATGATCCTGGCCGAAGTGAAGGAAGACCTCGAAGAAGAAGGCCTCGCGTTCAACGCGACGCTGCCCGTTGGCACCATGATTGAGGTGCCGTCGGCCGCTATCCTGGCCGACCTGCTGGCGCGCGAGGTAGATTTCTTTAGCATTGGGACCAACGATCTGGTTCAATATACCCTGGCGGCTGACCGGAACAACGAAGCGGTCGCCTCCCTGTACAGTCCCGGCGACCCCGCGGTGCTCCGCCTGATCGACAATGTGGTGAAGGCGGCACAACAGCACGGGGTCGCGGTAAACGTTTGTGGCGAGATGAGCGGCGAGCCGCAATACACGCTGTTGTTGCTGGGACTCGGCATCCGACAGTTGAGCCTGACGCCGCACAATATCCCCGAGATCAAGCAATTGATCCGGTCGGTGACGCTGGAAGAAGCGGTCGCCACGACCAAAGAAGCCATGCGCCTGGAAACGGCGCGTGACGTGAACAACTATTTGCGGGAACAGACCCGACGGATCCTTCCGGAGGTGTTCGACTGAGCCGACCCGCACGTCCTGTATCCGCCGGCAATCGACTCGCTGGCGGCGTGATTGGGGTGACGACGCCAACCATCGTGGTCGCAACCGTGTGACCCTTCCTGGCGCCGCGCTTCCGCCGACAAAGGACGTGTCCCGACTCAATCGCCACCCGTCTGCCCCAGCGGGGGAAGGGTAGTCGCGGTGCCGCCATCGGCCTTTCGCCGGTGTTCCGCACCGCCCCGTCCGCTCTGTCCCCGATTGCTGGGGACGATTCTGCACATGGCGCCAGACACGCCAGCCGCTCTTCCAATGCCCGCGCCGCCGGGAACTCCGGGGGTGCGCGACAAGGTCCGCATCCGCTTCCGCAAGGACCGCGACCTCCGCCTGCTCAGCCATCACGATCTCATGCGCACGTTCGAGCGCATGCTCCGCCGTTCCGAGCTGCCAATCCGCCGTACGCAAGGTTTCCACCCTCACCCCCGCCTGATTTTCGCCCTGTCGTTGCCGCTTGGCGTCGTCGGCTGCGCCGAAGTCGTCGAGCTGGAACTGGACGAAATCCTTGAAGTCGAAGAAATCCGCGCGCGCCTGATGCGGCAGGCGCCACCGGGCTTGAATGTTCTGTCAATTCGCCGCATCGACCCGAAAGCCGGCGCGCAGGTACGCCGCCTCTGCTACCGCCTCCAACTTCTGGATGAACGCATTGATGCGGTGCGCGAGCGCGTCACCGCACTACTCGGCGCGGCGGAGTGCCGCGTCGAGCGTAAGAAACCGCCGGCGCGGTTCGTCGATGTACGACCGTGGATCGCCGATTTGCGGATTATCGGATTGGAAGAGGCGCACTATCTGGATATCGAACTGTGGCTGACGCCGAGCGGGACGGCGCGGCCCGAAGAAGTGCTGGAGGCGCTGGGGCTTCATGACCTGTTTGAAGCCGGTGCTGTCCTCGAACGAGTCTGGCTCGAATTGCACGACGAGATCACGCCCACTGAATAACGGTTGACGTTTCACGCGAAACGTCAACAACTGCTCACACCGTCCGAATCGAAAAGGGATCGCATGAAGAAAGAAATGCTCATCAACGTCCTCCAACCGGAGGAGTGCCGTATCGCCATCCTGGAGAACGGCGTCCTGGAGGAACTGTACGTCGAACGGACCAGTCTCGAGAGCTATACGGGGAACATTTACAAGGGGAAGATCGTCAACCTGGAGCCGGCCATCCAGGCCGCCTTCGTCGACTT
>JBBQPD010000521.1:0-5052 GCA_038331535.1 Gemmatales bacterium
AGAAGAGCGGTTCGTGTCGGCCTGGGCCGCTTCGCGCACTATCCAGAATCTTCACGCCCGGAGAAGCCGCGCTTCGAGCGGCGGAGAAAGTCCATTGAAGGCAGGCCATGCCTTCTATTTTTTGGGATGGCATTCGCGCTCTCATGCTTCTTGCAGATGCTGCAAACTCTGTCGATCTAGCTCGGGCGGCGCTGTGGCCGGCATAGCCGCTTCGCCGGAAGTTTGCAGTGCCCAATTGGCAGTTTCTTGGAACTCCTGCTCGACTGCCTCCCGATTGCTCTGATGCGATTCTTGGAGCAGTTTTCTTGCGTCTTCGAGGGTGTACGAGCCTTCGCACCCCAAGGAGAAAATGTCGATATACTTGCGGAAACAGTGTGCTGCCAGTTGGTTCCGGTTGAGATGCTTGAAACAAAGCCCCATCCGAAAGACACAATCCGTTTTGAGGGCATCAGTCCACTCGGCGCTTTCCCAGCAGGAGTCGTCCTCTGGTGTCTTCGTGCTTCTCAGGAGCCAGGTATACAGCCGGATCGCTTCCGAGTGATCTCCGAGAGCGTCCAGGGTGCCAGCAAGGTGCCAAAGGGTCAGGGGGCAATCGGAGAGTACCTCCCAGGCCCGCAGCAGTACCTCTAGTGCCTTCTTGTATTCCCGCTGCTCATAGTGCGTCTCCCCGAGTTGCGTTAGCAGCCAGTGGCTGCGCGGCTCCCTTTTCAAAGTCTTCTCGATGAGCGCACGGGCATCCTCCCACTGCTCCGCTTCGATGAGGCCATTGATGCGTTCGCCAACTTTGCTGGTAGCCATTGTCTCATTTCCCCTTATCCTCTTGAGGCCTCCGCCGTTTCCTCTGTTGACGCTTACGGCTCTTATCCCCCTTCCCACCGCCAGCGCCCGCGATCTTCTTCCGCTGTCCTTCGTCGTGCTTATCCTTGGTGGATTTCCTCTTACCCTTCGTGTGTTCAGTGCTCATGAGCGAGTTTCTCGGCAGCAGACCCAAAGTTCGATCATGAGTTCCTCGGGTATTATCCTACCTGCCGGCAAAGATGAGGGGTAGACAATCCCCAGCATGCTTTCCTGAGTTGACGAACCGTTCGCGAACCGTTTCCCGCGCCTCCAGCATTCACGGCCACCGCGGCGGTCAGGTTGACGACCAGAAAAAGCCAGACAAAGGTGTCACGAGCCGATCCACCGCGATCCCTTTCACGGGCGCGGGAGCCGTGCCTGGCCAGCCTGGTCACCGTTCCGATAAAGCAGACATCGGCCTCGCCCTTGGCTGGTATCCGGATTTGTTCGAGTTCCTGGCTGCCCTCTGATTCACGGCGCTGGCAACGCGGCGAACCAGTCGCTACAGATGAATAGGTCCAACCACTGGATCAGGAGTACCACATGAACAAAACCGCATCGACGGAAACGGGACCGCCCATCGCCGTGATCGGCATCGGCTGCTGGTACCCGGGCGCACACGGGCCGCGGCAACTGTGGGAAAACATCCTGGCCCGGCGGCGCGAGTTCCGCCGCCTGCCGGAGTGCCGCCTGCCCCTGGGCGATTACCACGATCCCGACCCGGCCGCGCCGGACAGGACCTATGGCACGCGCGCCGCCCTGCTCGACGGGTTCACCTTCGACCCCGCCGCCTGGCGCATCCCACAACAGACGGCTGCCAGCACCGACCCGGTGCAGTGGCTCGCTCTCACCGTTGCGCGGGAGGCGCTGGAGGATGCGGGCTACGACCGCGACAGTGTCCCGCGCGAGCGCACCGGCGTCGTCGTCGGCAACACACTGACCGGCGAGCACACGCGGGCCTGCGCTCTGCGGCTCCGCTGGCCGTTCGTGCGCCGCACCCTGCTGGCCGCGGCCTCCTCTCGCGGCCTGTCCGTCACAGCCGCCGAGGAGCTGGCCCTGGCGATGGAAGAACAGTACAAGGGGGCCTTCCCGGCAATCACGGAGGACACCCTGGCGGGTAGCCTGTCGAACACCATCGCCGGCCGGATCTGCAACTGGTTCGACCTCCACGGCGGCGGCTACACGGTGGACGGCGCCTGCGCTTCCTCACTGCTGGCGGTCTGCACCGCGGCCGACGCCCTGGCCCGCGGCGACCTGGACCTGGCGCTGGCGGGCGGCGTGGACGTCAGTCTCGATCCCTTCGAGCTGGTCGGTTTCGCGAAGGTCGGGGCCCTCTCTCCCGACACGATGCGCGTGTACGACCAGGACGGCAACGGCTTCCTCCCGGGCGAAGGCTGCGGCTTCGTGGTGCTGCGCCGGCTGGAGGACGCCCGCGCCGCCGGGGATACGGTCCACGCCGTCGTCCGCGGCTGGGGCATTTCTTCCGATGGCAGGGGCGGACTCACCGCCCCGCGCCGCGAAGGGCAGGCGCTCGCTCAGCGCCGCGCGTACGCCGCCGCGGGCTGGGTGCCGGCCGCCGTCGATTTCATTGAGGGCCACGGGACGGCTACCCGCGCCGGCGACACAGTCGAGCTTGAAGCGCTGGGGGCCATCGCGGAGGAGAACGGGCCGCCGCGCCGCATCGGGATCACCTCGCTCAAGTCGATCGTCGGCCACACCAAGGCGGCGGCCGGCATCGGCGCCTTCATCAAGGCCGCGCTCGCCGTCCACCGTCGCGTCCTGCCGCCGACCGCCGGCTGCCGCCGGCCGCACTCCGCGTTTGCCGCCGCCGCCCGGTCCCTCTATCCGATCCGCGAAGGGGCCATTCTCGATCCCGCCCAGACCTTCCGCGCGGGCGTGTCCGCAATGGGCTTCGGCGGCATCAACGCCCATGTGGTCCTCGAGTCGGCCGACGCACCGGCTGCCCGGTCGGCCCCGAGTCTGCCGGAGCGGTCGCTGCTCGCCTCGTCCCAGGAGACGGAGGTCTTCGTCCTTGGCGAGCCGGGTCCGGCCGCGCTGGCCGAGCGGCTGACCCGGCTGGCGCAGCGGGCCGAGCGGCTGAGCGACGGCGACCTGACCGACCTGGCGGCCGCGCTGGGGCGCGAGGCACCCGCCGCCGAGCGATGTGTCCACGTCGCCCTCGTTGCGGGAACCTCGGACGAGTTGGCCGAACTGTGCCGGTCGGTCGCTCGCAAGTTGTCGGACGACCCCTTGCCGGAAGGGTGCGTGGTGCATGGGCCTGGCCGCGCCTGGTGGCTGGCCAATCGCGCGCCGGCAGGCCCCGTCGGCTTCCTCTTTCCCGGCCAGGGCTCGCAGCAACTGCAGATGGGCCGCCGGCTCGTGGAGCGACACGAGTGGGCTCGGGAGTTGGTGGCCCAGGCTGACCAATGGCTGCGGGAAGCCGGCCGGTCGCCGGTCGGACACTTCCTGACCCTGGCGGGGGATCGACTCCTCGACCTGCCGGAATGGGACGAGCGGGCAGCGGAACTGGCACGGACGGAGACCGCGCAGCCGGCCATCTGCCTCGCATCGCTGTTGTGGGCGCGCTGGCTGGGGTGGCTCGGCATCGCCCCGGCGTGGGTGGGCGGCCACAGTCTGGGAGAGCTGACGGCATTCCAGGTCGCGGGGGCGTTCGACGCCGCGACGTTGATCCGTTTCGCCGGCGCGCGTGGCAGGGCGATGACGGCGCGGACCGGGTGTCCTGGGGCGATGGCCGCCCTCGCCTGCGCCGCGGAACAGGCCGAGACCCTGGTCCGTGCGGTAGCCGGCTATGTGGTCGTGGCTAACCGCAACGGCCCTCGCCAGACGGTCGTCTCGGGCGAGGAGACGGCGGTTGTCGATGTCGTGGAGCAGGCCGCCCGGCTGGGCATCTCCGCTCGGAGGCTGCCGGTCAGCAATGCGTTTCACTCGCGTCTGGTGCGCGAGGCGGCTGAATCCCTGCGGCGCGAGACGATCCTGCCGCCAAGGCCAGGGACGTTCGTCGCCGGGTTGGTTTCCGGGATGACGGGCCAGGCGGTTGCCGCGACGCTGGATCTGCGAGAACACTTCGCCGATCAGGTGCTGGCCCCGGTCGATTTCAGCGGCCTGGTCCACGCGCTGCGCCGTGAGGTGAGCCTGCTGCTGGAAGTGGGGCCGGGCCGTGTGTGCTCGGACCTGGCGGCGGACATCCCCGGCCCGGACGTGCCGTGCCTGCCGGTGGCGTCGGGTCCGGCCACCGACCGGGACGCCAACGTGGCCCTGGCCGCCTGCTTCGTCCACGGCCTGGCCGTATCCTGGCCGCGACTCTACGAGGACCGCCTGGTCCGTCCACTGCGCTGGGCCGAGGAGCGCGTGTTCCTTACCAACCCGTGCGAGCGTCCCCTCGTCGAAAACGTGCCTGTGTCCGCCTCCGCGCCATCCGCCACATTGACACCGCTGCCCCAGGCGACGTGTACGATCGAGGCCACGCTGTTTCGGCTGGCGTCGGAGCGGACGGGCTTCGCGCGCGAGACGCTTGGGCCGGCGCTGCGCCTGCTCGACGATTTGAACCTCGATTCCATCAAGGCGGCGGAACTGGTGGCGGCGGCCGCGCGGGAGTACGGGATCGCGGGCCGGATCGACGCTTCACTCTTTGCGAACGCCACCTTTGAGGATGTCGCGGGCGCTATCCGGCAGGCGCTGGAAACAACCGGCGCCGCGATCCCATTCCCGGATGAGGGGCTCACCGTTGCGGAGCCGGCGTGGGTGCGGAACTTTGTCCTGGAGTTTATTCCAATGGCAAGAGACCACTGCTGAGAGACCCGCGAAGGTCTTCTCGTCCTGGTCCCTGGCCAGGCGGTCGAGGGCAAGGGCCAGGGAGCCATCCGGCACCTTGTGCTGGATCAGGAACCGGGCGATCCGCTACTCCCGGTGGCCGGTGTCGCACGGAATCCGCAGAATATTCCGTGCAAAAAAGCATCCAACCTGGCTGGTGTGGCGAGAAGGGGACAGAAATATGCCGACCGTGAAACTCGTGGACGAGAACGATCCCAACCCTATTGTCCAGGAAGTGTTTAGCCCACATTATTCATAGCCGCGTTTCTCATCAGAACCGGACTCCGACCGTCTGAATTGTGGTGTCTTCGCAGGCGAATTGCCCCTCGGCGCGCGCACCACCCCCTTTCCCCCTCCGGAGGCTCCTCCCGTTCGACTTGTCTT
>JBBQPD010000522.1:0-5049 GCA_038331535.1 Gemmatales bacterium
AAGGGGATCTTCTTCGTCCGCAGCGCCAGAATGATTTGCCGGAAATCGGGTTGAACGATCGACATGGCTCGGCACATCCTTCGATATAAGTCGCTCAGGTAAGCACACTCCATCACAGCGTCGTGCGGACGGAGGTTGCGGCACCGGGCCTTCATCTGTTCCCACTCGACGGACGGTCCGCCCACCTCCGGTCGGCCGACGGGAGCGAAGAGCTTGCTCGCCGAGCGGGCCACGGCTCGTACTCGACTTCCTCCGGCCATGCTGCTCTCCCGAGTTGGGTTCCTCATATCGATTCAACCATCATTTTACCATAAAACGGCTCAGGCTACCGTTCCTAACTTTGATCGCGAGGTGCTGCATGCGCTGGTTTTTCGCCGCCATTCTGTTCGCCCTTTTCCAGCAAGCGCCACCGTGCTCTGCCGCCGAGCCGGAGCGCAAGATCACGGTCGAGGAAACCGACGACTACGTGCAGATTGACACCGACGCGCTGCAAGCGCGGGTCCGCAAGAAGGGCTACGTCAGCGGCGTCGCGGCCGGTAGCCTGCTAGACAAGAAGACCGGAGCGCGCGACCTCGGTTTCGGTCTGCACATCATGGACTTCCTCATGGCCCCCGGCTGGCGCGACGACGGCTATCCGCGCGACGCCAAGCTGCACGGCGACCTACCGAAACATTACGTCGAAGGCCCGCAAATCTGCACGCAGGCGAAGGAGCTTGCGCCCGAAGTCGTGAAGGGAAAGGACTTCGTCGCCGTCACGCTGCGCTACACGTTCACCATGCCGGGGAAAGGCTTCAAGGCCGGCTCGAAATGGGAACAGACGCTTGTCTTCCAGCCCGGCGTGCGCTACGTCCTCTCCGCCGAGCGCATCACCAGCGCCAACGACGTGGACGACCTGTTTTATCGCATCGACATGCCCGGCCACGTCCGCCATCAGAAGGGCGACAACTTCACCCAGGTTTACCTCAGCTACCTCGACAAGCCCATCCCCGCCGCCGACTTCGCGGAAGATTTCGGCCCCGGCGCCAGGTACCTCTATCAACGCAAGGAAGGCAAAGCTCTCGAACGCATGATCCGCGCCTATCAGGTCAAGGTGGACGGCAAGCCCGGCCCGTGGCTGGCGGGGATGACGCTCGACTCGGAGGAAGCGTCAGAGGCATGGTGCCATCAGCGCGGCTACATCTGTTTCATCGAGGAGCTGCACCGCAAGAAGGTAAAGACGGGGGAATCGTTCGGCGCCGCCTACGTCGTCGGCTGGTTCGACGACGTGGCGGAAATGAACAAGGTTTATGACCGCTACAAGGGCAAGCGATCCCTTGTCGTGAAAGACGGCCAATATCGCCTGGAATAGTCTCGATTTCCGCTTGCGGCTTAGCGGCGCTGGACCGCTAAGCCGCAAGCGGCAAATTCGTCACGTTCGCTACCATCGTTACCGATAACAGGAAGAGGGGATCATTCCCGAACATTCCCGTCACGGAGGACCGGCCATGCGTCGCTCGTCGCTGCTGCTCGGGGCGCTGTTGCTTGCGGGGCGCACGGCCTCGGCCCAGACGATGCCGATGCCGTCATCCTTCCGTCCTCCGGCGCAAACGGCCTTACATCCGGATACCGCCGCGAAACCCGACCAGAAAGCGGAGCCGGTCGATGCCATGCAGGCAACGGAACAACTGACGACGTTCGACGGCACGCGGGCACAGCTGGTGTGGCAGGAGCAGACGTGGAAGTTGGTCGCCGACGGCGTGGTCATCAAGGACTTCGGTCGACGCGAGTCGGACGCCAGACAGGCCCAGCGGTTGATTCACGATTTGCATCTGACGCAGCACGGCACCGTCGGGTCGCCGATCATGATGGAATACTGGTTGAGCGACGGCCACGCCCCGACGGGGTTCGCCTCCAACATGCGGACACTGTCGATCGACCCGGCTAGCCTGAAGGTGGAACAGAGCCACGGCCAGTGGGTGGTGCGCGACCGGCAGCGCGTCTGGTTCAATTTCGGACTGCGTGGCGACGAGGCTGGGCAGGCGCTGGGAGTCATGAAAAAGTACGGCTTTTCCCAGGTGGCGACGATCGGCATGCCGACGCCGACCATGATGGTCTTCCTCGGCAATCCGGTGCGGCCCGGCGCCGGAGCCGCATCTTATCGACCGCCGGTCACGGCCCCAACCGACGCGGCAGCCGCGCTGGCCGGCTACACGCCGGCGACGTTGCCGCAGATGAGCCACGCCGCGGCTCAGCCTCATCAGCCGATGACCGCGTTCCGGCACGAACCGGTGCAGACCCTGTCCGCCGCCCATCCGACGTCATTCCTGCGCGGCGCTCCGCCGGAAGCTCCCGGCCTGACGGAGCGGGTGTCGTTCGACTGGCGCCAGGCTCAAGTGCGGAAGGAACTGGGTCGCTGGAAGGTGACAGCCGGCAGCCACGTCCTCGCCGACTTCGGCGACAACCAGCACGCGGCCGCGGAGGCGTTGAAGGCGGTGCAGTTCTATCACTTCAGCGAACACTGCCAGGTAGGCCAACCGTCGCCGTACTGCTCCTATTACCTGGTGGGCGGCCAGGCGCCGCACGGCGTTCCCTTCGGCGTCCACCCGCAGCCGATCGACGTGGCGCACCTCGCGGTACAGCAGGTCGGCGACAAGTACGCGTTGGTGTCCGGCGGTCAACCGGTGCTGCAATTCGGCCCGCGCCCCGACGAGGCGCGGCACATGCTCGACGTGATTCAGCGCCACCGCTTCGATTGCGTCTGCCACTTCGGCGGACCAGAGGAGCAGGGGATGACGTTTCTCGTGAAAATGCAGTGAAATCTCTCGAAACGTCTAACGAGCCGCGACCGTCAGGGAGCGCTGGAAGAGCGCTCCCTGACGGTCGCGGCTCGTTGACCGCGCGTTGTCACTTGCCGCGCAGTCGCTCCAGTTCCGCGCGCAGACGGGTATTTTCTTCTTCCGCGCCCTTGAGTTCCCTCAGTGTGCCCTTGAGTTCTCTCAGTGTGCCCTTGAGTTCCGTCCGCATCTTATCCAGTTCGCGCTTCATGTCGGCAGGCAACGGCAGCAATTCGCCGCGGAACCAGTAGCGTGCCCAGCCGTCGAGGATTGCCACTTCCATCTCCAGTTCGGGAATGGATCGGCGGCCCAATTCGTTCGGCTTGACGCTGACGAACTTTTCACCCGTGTGGCGGAACAGCGTCAACTCTTGAATGTCCGGATAGAAGAGCAAGAAGTACGGAACCTTGAGTTGCTGTTCGTACTTCTGTTGGCTCTGATCGTAGTCTTTTCGCTCGCTTCCCTTCGAGACGTACTCCAACACAAGGAAAGGCCCGACCGGCTGCAACGGCACGTCGTAACTGCCGACGGCGACGAGCGGGCCGTCGTACAGAACGACCATGTTGTCGGGTACGATCTGCCCGGGACGCCGGCGGCGCGGCAGCGGATACTGGACGAGCAGCTCGTTGAAGTAGTGAACATCCGGGCGGACACTTCGGACCAGGGCGAAGCTCTCCACGGTGATCTCGCGCTGGGTCGCCTGCGGAGTCGCTTCCATGAAATGCTCCGGCGGCAGCCGATAGAGATATTCCTGGGCAGCACGATGGTATTTGACTTCGACGATGGCTCGGGGCGTCTCGGAACGCATGGCTCCTCTCCTGAACGCGGCGACGCGCGACACTGTAACGATAGGCGCGAAAAATAACCAGCCCCGAGCGCTCTGGCCAGAGCGCTCCCTGACGGTCGCGGCTCGTTGACTAATCCATTACACCGTCGGCTTGCTCGCATCGCGAATGCGCCGTTCGCGCACCTCGTCGGCAAACCGCTTGACCAGCTCGGGTACGCCCATCGCCCCGATGTCGCCGTCGAGGCGGTCGCGCACCGCCACGGTCGCGGCTGTCTGCTCCTTGTCGCCGACGACCAGCATGTACGGGATCTTTTCCAGCTGCGCCTCGCGAATCTTGTAGCCGATCTTCTCCGGCCGATAGTCGCCGGTCACGCGGAAGCCGGCGGCCTTCAGCTCGGCCTCGACCTTCTTGCCGTAGTCGCTGAACTTGTCGCTCACCGGCATGACGCGCGCCTGCTCCGGAGCCAGCCACATCGGAAACGCCCCGGCGAAGTGTTCGATCAGGATGCCCATGAAGCGCTCCATCGAGCCGAACGGCGCCCGGTGGATCATGACCGGCCGGTGGACCGTATTGTCCTTGCCGACGTACTCCAGCTCGAAGCGCTTCGGCAGATTGTAATCGAGTTGCACGGTGCCGAGCTGCCACTCGCGGCCGATGCAGTCGCGCACCACGAAGTCGATCTTCGGCCCGTAAAACGCCGCCTCGCCCGCCTCGGCGCTGTAGTTCATGCCGCGGCTCTTTACCACTTCGAGGAGCGTCTGTTCCGCCTTCTGCCAGTCCTCCGCGAGGCCGACGTACTTGGTGCTGTTCGGGTCGCGCAAGCCGACGCGGACACGGTAATCGTTCAGGCCAAGACTCGACAGCACGAACAACACCAGGTCGAGGTTGGCGCCGATCTCGGCCTCAATTTGCTCCGGCGTGACGAACAGGTGAGCGTCGTCCTGGGTGAAGCCGCGTACGCGCGTCATGCCGTTCAGCTCGCCGGTCTGCTCGTAGCGATAGACGGTGCCGAACTCGGCGAGTCGTACCGGCAGGTCGCGGTAACTGCGCGGCTCCGCCTTGTAAATCTGGATGTGGTGCGGACAGTTCATCGGCTTGAGCAGGTAGCCCTCCTGCTCCTTCAGCCAGCCCATCAGCGCCTCCGCTTGCGGCTTCGCCCCCTCCGCCTTGTCGTACTCGGGTACTTTCACGTCCATCGCCTTGAGGACGCCCTTGACGAAGTCGCCGACCGCCGTGAGCTTGTCGGCCTGGGTCTTCGCTGCGGTGTAGCCGGGAACGTGGAACTGGGTCAGCTTCATGAAGTTGATCATCTCCAGTTCCTTGGCCTCGTCGAGCGGCCCGGCGGCGAGACGGTGCTGGGCGAGGTCGAGCGCCGAGCCGGCCGGATGGGCGAACATCGGCGGATACTGGGAGTCGCGATAGTAGGGAAAATGGCCGCTGGTACGGTA
>JBBQPD010000523.1:0-5047 GCA_038331535.1 Gemmatales bacterium
GGCGACCTCGATGGCCAGGGCCAGCACCGCATTCGCATCGAGCTTCAGCCAGGCGCCCAGGCCGAAGTGCTGTTCGCGCCGACGGCCACGTTCAGCGCTCCTGCCCTGCGAACGAAACTCGTCCAGCCGGCACCGATCCAGCAAGTGACGGCGCAACCGGCCCCTGTCCAGTCGCCGCTCGCGATCACGCAGACCGCTCCGGAAAGCGTCCAGCGCGGCGGCACGGTCGCCATTCAGATTCAGGTCGTCAACCACGGCGGCGCGCCGCTGACGCGCGTGCTGGTTCGCGATCGCTTGCCGCCCGGTTTGGAACATTCGCTCGGCAATCCGATTGAAGCTGACATCGGCGCCCTCGCTCCCGGCGAAACGAAGACACTGCGGCTCGAAGTTCTCGCCACGCAACCGGGCCGGCTGGTGAACGAGGTAAGCGCCGCCGCGGACGGCGGCCGACAAGCGCAATCGACCAGCGCCATTCAGGTCGCGGACACGGCCATTGCCTTGAAGATCTGGGCGCCCGACCGGCTATCGGTAACGCCGGCATCTGGCGACGTTGACGTCCTGGTCGAAGTTGCCAATCCCGGAAATACCCCGGTCGAGAACCTTCGGCTGAGGCAGAGCGTCCCGGACGGCTTCGACTTTTCCAGTGCCAGTAACAACGGGGCGTACGACGCGTTGACGCGCAGCATCGCCTGGTCGATCCATAGCCTCCCGGCCGGCCAGCGCGTGGTCGTCGCCCTCAAGGTGCGGCCGCGGCTCGCCGGCAGCTGGAAGTGGGATGCGTGGTTGAACGCCGACCGCACGGCCGAGACGAAGGCCAGCCACACGATCAGCCTGGACGGACCCGCGCCGAGATGATGAGTGATTGCCGCTTGCGGCTTAGCGGCGGAGGACTGCTAAGCCGCAAGCGGCAAACAGAAGCGAATCTGAGACGATTCAGGGAAAAAGCGTGTCTCCGGACAATATTAAACTTTTGGAAAAGATTTGGTTGCCGTGCAGCTGGCGGCAGGGTATCCTACCCTCTCCCACCAACTACCAGACTACAACAACTTTTCAGGAGACTACAGCCAGGAAGGCTGTAACGGGGGAAGGATTCCCCCACTTTCTCCTCGCTCTTCCCAGACACACCTTCGACGATCGCACCCGGACGAATCGCGCCCTCGTCTGCGTGGGGACTCCGTCCACGGAGTCGGAGCGCGGCGTCGGGCGGTGGCTTGGTCTTGAGGCTTTTGGAGAGAGTTGATACAGATCGGTTTGCGTTGAAGGCGACCGACGGGATCGTCGCGGCTTTCGAGTCGCGACAGCAGCCGTCCCGCTCTTCGATGCCGCCGGGGTTGAGCGTAAAACATGACGTTTTCGCAGGGGGTTGCGGTGCCTCTCACGGAAGGGGGCATCGAACGCCGGTGCGGGGGGAGGAGAGGAGGGCGGAATGAGCACAAACCGGACAGAGAAGGAACAGGTTCGGGTCCACATTCGCTGGATGATTCGGCGCGACATGCCCGAAGTCCTTCAGACCGAACAGGAGAGCTTCGAGTTCGCCTGGACGGAGGAAGACTTCTTACGCTGTCTGCGGCAGCGCAATTGCATCGGCATGGTCGCCGAGCAGGGGGAGCGCGTCGTCGGCTTCATGATCTACGAGCTGCACAAGGCGAAGTTGCACATCCTCAACTTCGCCGTCAACCCAAACTGCCGGCGTGGGGCCGTCGGCAACCAGATGGTGTCGAAGCTCATCAGCAAGCTGTCGAGCCACCGCCGCACGCGCATCACGCTGGAAGTCCGCGAGACGAACCTGGCAGCGCAGCTGTTCTTTCGGACGCAGGGCTTCCGGGCAGTGAAGGTGCTGCGCGCGTTCTACGAAGATAGCGGGGAGGACGCCTTCCTGTTGCAGTACCGGCTCGCCGAGGACGTCGGCGACGAGGTGGAGGAAAGCGTCAATCGCATCGCGCAGTACGAAGAGAGTTGAACCACGACCGCTTGCGGTTTCGCGTAAATGAGCGAAGCCGCAAGCGGAATCTCTTTCCTGCCTTGCCCATCTTCCCTCTCAGTAGTCATTTTTTCCGCCTCAGAGGCCGAATTTTCCTTGCGTGCGGGTTGTTCCTTCTCTAAGCTCAATAACACCAGCGCAGGGGCGTTCACTCGGTATTCGACCGCGCCGCCCCGAATCTCCCTTGACGAGAGCACAACACCCCCGAACATCGAGGAGACACCTACCATGCGGAACAACGTGACGCGCTTCGGCCTGACGGCACTGCTGCTGGCGGCCCTTTCCGGCCCCGGCCGCGCTGAGGAACAACCCCTCACCGAGAGCGAGAAGATTGAGGCGATCTATCGGCAGCTCCGCACGGTTCTGCCGCAGGTCGAGTTGAAACAGTCGATCGCCGAAGGCGAGCTGAAGGATCTTCGACGGCGCGTTGAAGCGCTGGAGGCACAACTCCGCACCCGTGAAGACACCACCGACCGCACTATTCGCCGGGCGTTCGCGCCTGCAAGCACCTCCGGCGCGATCATGCTGCACAACCGCACGGCTTTACCAGCGACGGTCGTGCTGGACGGCGTCTCGTACCCGTTGTCGCCATTCGAGATGGTGACGCTGCCGGGCCGGCCCGTCGGCGCGATCAACTACGAAGTCTTCGTGAGCGGCTGGGGTCTCGTTCAGCCGCGGACGACGCGCGCGCTGATCGCCGACCGACCGTTCTCGGTTGCCGTGAACCCGTGAATTCAAGCTCAGGAGCCGCGCACGAAGTAAGCGGTGCAAGGAGCCGCGCACGAAGTAAGCGGGATCAACACCCGCTTATTTCGTGCGCGGCTCCTGAAAGAGCGATGAATCCAGTCGCAAATTCATCCTGTCATGACCTCCGCCATGATTATCACCATCGACGGCCCCGCCGGGGCGGGCAAGAGCAGTGCCGCCAAGGCTCTCGCCGCGCGTCTCGGCTTCGAGTTCCTCGACACCGGCGCCATGTATCGCAGCGTGGCCCTGGCCGCACTGCGGGCCGGCATCGGTCTTCGCGATGAGGCCGGCTTATCCAAGTTGCTTGAGGTATTGCGCCTCGACATGCAGCCCGGCCATGTCTTCCTCAATGGCGAGGACGTTTCCGCCGCCATCCGCACGGCGGAGACGACCGCGGCGACCGGAGCCGTGGCCGACAGCCCGGTGGTGCGCCGCTTTCTGGCCGACAGTCAACGGCGTCTCGCGGCGGGTCGCCGCATCGTTTGTGAAGGCCGCGACCAGGGAACGGTTGTCTTCCCGCTCGCGGTTTGTAAATTTTTCCTCGTGGCCGATCCGCGCGAGCGCGCCGAACGTCGACAGCGCGAGATGAGCGAGCGCGGCGAAGCGGTCGAACTGGCCCCCTTGCTCGAAGCCATCGAGCTGCGCGACCGGCGCGACGCCGCCCGCGACCTGGCGCCGATGGTGCCCGCCGCCGACGCCGTCGTGCTGGACAGCACCGGCCTGACCATGGAAGAGGTCGTGGACCGCATGGAGGCCGAGGTCCGACGACGAATGGTGTAGATCGCGACGTGTTAAACAATTACGAGCCGCGACCGTCAGGGAGCGCATCTGCAAGCGCTCCCTGACAGTCGCGGCTCGTTATGAGAAGACGGTCGCGGCTCGTGATGAGAAGATGTTCGACCCACGAGGTACGATGCGGGAAGGGCTGCGGAACTGCTGGTACGACTTCTGTTATTCCGTGGCCTGGGCTGCGATGACGACGGGGTGCAGCCTGCGCACCGAAGGCAGCCGGAATGTCCCGCGCTCCGGCCCGGTCCTGCTCGTCGCCAATCACCAGAGCTTTCTCGACCCGCCCTCCATCGGCCTCGCCGCCGGCCGGCGCCTCTGTTACCTGGCCCGCAAAACGCTCTTCACGGAATCGCTCTTCGGCAATCTGCTGTACAGCCTCAAGGGAGTCCCCGTCGATCAGGAAGGCGTCGCGGCGTCGGGACTGAAAACCGTCCTGCAACAACTCGAAAAAGGCGAGGCGGTGCTGGTCTTTCCCGAAGGGGAGCGGAGCTGGGACGGGACGATGCTGCCATTGAAGCCGGGCATCGCGCTGTTGATTAAACGAGCGGCGCCTCTGATTGTGCCCGTCGGCATCGCCGGGGCGAGCGACGTGTTGCCGCGTGGGGGAAAGTTCCCGTTGCTGTCGCCGATCTTCATGCCGCGGACGGGCGGGGACATCGCCGTGTCGATCGGGAAACCGCTGGATGGGAAGCGCCTGGCCGCGCTGCCCCGTGAGGAATTGCTCGACTTGTTGTTCCAGGAGATTCGGAAGATGCAGCTACGGGCGCAGCATCTACGGCGGAAGACGTGATATCGGTGCTTGGCGTTTCGCGCGAAACGCCAAGCACCGATCGAGTTGCTATGCGATGCTCGCCAGATGCTCGCGCAGTTTGCGGACCGCTTTGTACTTCTCGTCGCTGACGCGCTCGGTGGGCAGGGCCAGCTCGCGGGCCATGTCGTTAACGGACCAGCCTTCGACGCTCAACTGCAAAATGCGCTGTTGGCGGGGCGTCAGCAGCTCGGCGGCGGCCTGGCGGACTTCCTCGCGCTCGTCGGCGAGGCGGTTCTCTTCTTGTTCGCGCGGGTCGGCGACGCCATCGAGACTGCCGGTCCACTTTCGAGAGCGCTGTTCGCGTTTCTTCACGGCGTCGATGGCGCGCACGAACTCGCGCCGCTCCTCGCCTTCGGAGGCGAGCAGCTTTTGCCACTCCCCGGCCGGAATTCGCTCCAGGAGACGGCGGAAGACTTCCTGTGTGCAATCGTTCCAGGAGGTGGCCGGCAGACGGGCGTTGCGCCAGCAAGCGGTGCAGTATCGGCTAATGTCGGTGATGGTCCGTTCCGGCGGTGCCGTAGTCGCGGCGCACGCCTCTCCGCCGGGGAATGCCGACAGAGCGGTGCCCAGGACCATGGCGACGACGTAAGGACGGCGGGAAGCAGGAGTGTGGTTTGTCATCGGTCCCAATCTCCTTTAGTTCTCCTGCACGAAAGCTTCTTACGAGCCGCGACCGTCAGGGAGCGTTGGCGCGAAACGCTCCCTGACGGTCGCGGCTC
>JBBQPD010000524.1:0-5043 GCA_038331535.1 Gemmatales bacterium
CGACCTCGCCTGGCTTGGAGATCACGCCGTTGACCGCGTTGGGCAGCGCGAACGGCGTGGCCGTGGCGTGCGAGATGTTGCCATCCGTCTCGACGGTATTGCCGAACTCGGACAGGCGGAACGGAATCGGCGACGGCGCCACGCCGCCGGCATCCTGCGCGAACACGCCGAACTTCTCGACCGGACCAACCGGCAACTTGACCTTCTGCTTGAACGGTCCCGTCGGGTCGCCGAGGAACGTCAATTCGATCTCTTCGCCATACTTGCCGCCGGCCGGCACGACCGCGAGCGGCCGCGGAAAGGTGCCGACGTGCAAGCGGTAGGCGCAGCCGCCGTTGCCGCCGTAGGCGCTCTCGCGCACTTGAATGATGTACTTGCCGTCGGCCGGCACCACGACCGACACCATCGCGTCCTGACCCAGCAGCGGCGAATCGTCGGTCGCCGCCAGCTCGAAGCGCTTGCTATCAAGAATGGCGATGTAGGGATCGAACAGCGTATTCCCCAGGCGCATGCCCTCGATCTCGGCCGAGAGACGCTGCCCCTTCTTGCACTCGACGACGAAGTAATCGACGTCCTCGTTATCGACGACGCCGTGAACCGTCACGTTCAGCGCGATCGGCTGCGGCTTGTCGAAGTCGTTATTCGGCTCAACTTCCTGCACGGCCGGCAGGTTCCCGACCCAGTAGGTGCGCATCTCCGAGACGCCGCTCTTCGTCCGCACCCGGAACAGATGTTCGCCGAGCCGACAGTCAGGCGCGATCTTCACCGTCGCCTTGAGCTGGGTGTCGTTGACCACTTCCAGCTTGGCGACGCTGAATCCCGGCGAATAGGGAACGATTTCGACGGCATCGCTGAGGCGGGCGCCGTTGAAGAGGATCACGTTGTCCACGCCGCGCTGGCCGCCGCGCGGCGTGACGCTGCCCAGGGATGGCGAGGACGCCGAGGCGAGCGTGGCGCTCAATGCCAGAATAAACAGCGCCAGGAGGCGTTGCGCGTATCTCATGGTGGATAGTTCCGGCGGGAGGGAAGTTGCCGCTTGCGGCTTAGGGGGGGGCACCGCTAAGCCGCAAGCGGCGAATCGAAATCAGGCCAACAGTTCGTTGCGAACCTTGCCTTCGCGAACGAGGTCGATGGGCCGATTGCCCGGCGCCATCAGCTTCTTCGTGCCGTCGATGCCGAGGCAGTGGTAGACGGTCATCGCCAGGTCTTCGACGTTCAGGGCGTCGTCTTCCGGCTCCGACGCGGTGGCGTCGCTGGTGCCGTAGATCAGACCTTTCTTGATGCCGCCACCGGCGAGGACGACGCTGAAGACTTTCGGCCAGTGGTCGCGGCCGGCCGTGGCGTTGATCTTCGGCGTGCGCCCGAACTCCGACGAAATCATGATGAGCGTCGAGTCGAGTTGGCCGGTGCGGTCGAGGTCGCGGATCAGGGCGGCGAAGCCTTGATCGAAGGCCGGCAGCTGGCCCGTCATGCCGCCCTTGATGCCGGCGTGCATGTCCCAGCCGCCGTAGGTCAGCGACACAAAGCGCACGCCCGCGGTCACGAGACGCCGCGCCAGCAACATGCGCTGCCCCGCGGCGTTGCGGCCGTATTCGTCGCGCAGGGCCGGAGTCTCGGCGTTGATGTCGAACGCCTCGCGCGCCTTCTGCGAGCTGATGAGGGCATAGGCGCGCTGGTAGAAGGTGTCCATCGCCTCTAGCCCGTCGGCCTTTTCCTTCTCGCCGAAGTGCTCGTTGACCGCCTCCAGCATGTTGCGGCGGCTGGTGAAGCGCTTCTCATCGACGCCGCCGGGCAGCGTCAAATCCTGAACGCGGAAGCCGCTGTTGGCCGGGTCGCTGCCGAGACTGAACGGCGCGAACGCCGAGCTGAGATAGCCGGGGCCGGCGTAGGTGGTCGGCTGGTTGGGAACGCAGACGTAAGGCGGCAGATTGTTGCGCGGGCCGTACTCGTGCGACACCACGCTGCCCATGCTGGGGAATTGCAGCGCCGGGCTGGGGCGGTAGCCGGTGAACATGTTGTGCGTGCCGCGCTCGTGGGCGGCTTCGCCGTGCGTCATCGAACGGCAGACGGTGATCTTGTCGGCGATCTGCGCGGTCTGCTTCATCATCTCGTTGAAGTAGACGCCGTCGAGCTTCGTCTTGATGCTCGCCATGTCGCCGCGGTACTCGACCGGGGCGAGCGGCTTGGGGTCGAACGTCTCCTGGTGGGCGATGCCGCCGGGCAGGAAAATGTGGATGAGCGACTTGGCCTTCGCTTCCTTGACCGGCGCCGCGGCGCTCGCTTCGAGGCGGAAGTACTGGTCGAGGGTCAGGCCGAGGCCGCCGACGAGGCCCACTTGCATGAACCCCCGGCGCGAGGGCCGGCGGAAGTGCGCGGGATCGTCGTTCCACGTTCCGGTGATCGGATGGTTCATACGCCGTTCATCCTGTGTGTGTGCGTTAGTCCCACGGGGAGGCGGGAGCGGTCGGTGGGGCAGGCGATTCACTGGCGGGTTACTGGCGGGCGGACCCTGGGTAGGGGACCGTGGCTTAGTTGAGTATAGGCTACGGCCAGTTCCCTCTTTCGTCAATGGCAGGGCAATTTTTCAACGAAAGGCACTAATTTTATACGCACTTTTCGTGCCGAAATGCTGTGCCGTATTCGGATTCATACACCTCGTTGCCAAATTCCGTACACCTCGAAACTCCATCAGGAAACCTCTCACGGCCGAAGTATCTCCGCCACACCCTTAAGCATGTCCGCCACCATTGGCGGACATAGTCGTCGCCTGAAGGCAATACGAATCAACAACTTGTGGCCGTGAACGAGTATTTCCGCCAGTCCGCCACACCAGGTGGCTCTCCAGCGCAACTGAAAAAAAATTCGTGTTTTTTGCCGATTTCGACTCCCCACAACATGCCAAACTGCCGTATTCTCATGGATGTAGATGTCAACTTTACAGGCCTGGGGATCCACTCTTCAGCAGGCACAGGCAATCCCATGATCCCGCCCTACAACGAGAATGGCTATTTACCACCAGGGATTCATCCTGCCACTTTGGAGGAAATTGCCGTTCGGTTCGGTCAGGAATCGGAACTTCGTCAGGTGGAAATGGAATCGCTGCGCTGGCTGGTCGATTTGGCCTGGCGCTCGGGGGTGCAGCGGATCGTCGTGAACGGCAGTTTCATCACGGACAAGTTAGAACCGAATGACGTGGATTGTGTGCTGTTGATCGGATCAGATTTCCCGCGCGACGCAATGGCGGAAGCGGAACTGCTCGCTGGCTTACCCTTTCTCAATCTGGAGTTGGTGGATGAGGAAGGGTTTCAGCACTTCACCGAGAGAACCTTCGCGACCGACCGGAACATGGTATTCAAGGGAATGGTAGAGGTATGCCCATGAGCATTGAAAACCGGCACCAGCTGGAGAACACCCGGACGAAACTTCAGGAACTGGAGCAACTCCACGCGAAAACCCGGCAAGGCCCAGCGACGAGCGAACATGTTCGGGAACTGACTTTGCGCTCACTCAAGAAACGGATCAATCAGTTCAAAGAAGAGATCTTGCGGTTCGAGGCCCGCGTCCGGGTGAACTGAACCCGGCGGGCTCTAGTCCTGCCCTCACTCTTCCACGTTCTTCGTTCCCACATGCTCCGCGGGATAAGGTTTCTCGCCATGAATCGAGAACCACAGGATGCGGTTGAGCGTGTTCTCATCGGCCGCGTCACCCTCTTCAAGATTCAGCGCTATCGACTCCTTCGCCCAGTGCAGCGCCGCCCCCTTCAGGTCGGGGAGCGGCGGGTTCATCTCGTCGAGCTTGATCTTGTTCGGCAGATGCTTGTACGGTCCGAGGTCCGCCTTGTCGCTGAAACAGCCGCGCATGGCGGTCGCCGACAGGTCGAGCTGATTCATCGGCGGCAGACCCAGCACCAACTCGATCGTCTTGACCATGCCGGTCTGGTTGTAGCAGGTCGAATCGACGTGCTTTCGCTTCGTGTACGGGCTGATGACCAGCGCGACGGTGCGATGGCCGTCCACGTGGTCGAAGCCGTTCTGCGGATCGTCCTCGACGACGAAGATGCACGTCTCCGCCCAGAACTTGCTTTTTGACACCGCCTCCACGATCTGACCGAGCGCCAGGTCGTTGTCGGCGACCATGGCGCGCGGCGTCGGCGAACCGGGGCGCGTGCCGTTCGTGTGGTTGCACGGCAGCGTCAGGTAGATCAGGTTCGGCATCGCTCCCTTCTTCTCGTACTCCGCGAACTCCGTCAGGAACAGTCGCGCCCGATAGACGTCCGGCATCAACAGCGGGAACCAGGGATAGCCCGTGTGCGTGTAAGGCTCCAACGTCTTCACGTTCGGTTTCGCCGTCACCTTGACCTTGTGCGTCTCGTTCTTGTAGTCGTCGTACAGGTCGGCCCACTTCGCCGTTTTCGGCTCGAAGCTGTTGCGGATGTACTCGCCGAAGTTGCGCAGCGTCTTCTTGTGGAGCAGGGCGTTGTCCCACAAAAAACCGGTCGGAACGTAGGCGAGGTGATCGGTGCCGGAGTCGGGATAGCTGCGCGTGAAGCCGCCGAACGCCTTCTCCAGGTAATCGCTGACGTAAGCCTCGTTGACCCAGGTGTGCCCGTCGGCGCTGAGGACGCCGGAGCAGTAGAAGTTGTCGAAGAGTGTGAACTGGCGAGCCAGGGCGTGATGGTTCGGCGTCACGTCCTCGCCGAAAAGAACGAGATCCTTGTCGCCGTTGCCTTCCTTCATGTCGCCGAACACCTGGTCGTAGGTACGGTTTTCCTTGATGACGTAGATGACGTGCTTGAAGACGCTCGGCTCGCCGTGCCGTAGCGGCACCGGTAAGGGTTTGGCGTCGGCGCGCGGCTTCTCCAGCCCGGCGAGGCTGTACGCCAGGCGATTGTTGGCGTTCACTTCCTTCGTGTAGCCGGCCAGCGTCGCGTCGTCCGGCACGGGGATGAGCGACACGGAACCGAGATGATCGTGCGAATTCTTACCCTTCTCGACGGGCCGCGGCTGGCTCAGCGAGCCGCGCCCCTTCACGTTGGCGACCGCA
>JBBQPD010000525.1:0-5040 GCA_038331535.1 Gemmatales bacterium
CCTGGGCTGCGTTAGGGACTCCAAGCGCTCCGACCCTCTTCCCCAGGCCGTCGGCCTGGGCTGACGGAAGCGGCCCTTCAGGCCGCAGGGTCGGCGCTGCTTACTTCGGGAGGCACACGGTTAAGCGGAGGCCGATGCGAGTGTCAGGAAAGGCGTTTCCGCAGTTCGTCCAGTTCGCGCCGCAGCTGTTCGTTCTCGGCCTCGGCACGCTTTCGTGCTTCCTCTTCTTCCAGTTGCTTCGCCGCGGCACGTTTGAGGTCTGCCTGGGCAACTTGCCGGAATGCTGCTTCTCGCGCATGTTCCGTTTCCAGCTCCTGGGAGGTAAGCAGGTACTTTTGCGCGGCCGGATCCCAGAAGCGCAGCACGTCGCCGCCATTTTCCAGGTGCAGACCCAGGATACGGCTCGGCAATCGAGTGCGCACCGGTTTGATGGCAACGTAGTCGCCGCGCACCAGGCGATAGCCCTGAAACGGCGGGCGCAGGTACTCGGCGAAGGGGTCGAAGAGGAAGTACTCCTTCACTTTCAGGACGTCGCGGTACAACGCCATTTTGGTTACCGTGTCCTCGTTGCGCGTCGATTTGGAGGTGAACTCGATGATGGCGTCTGGTCCTTTACCGTTCTCCTCCCAGGTGCGGTAACTACGCCGCTCCGGTTGCGTTACTTTCGGAATGCCCTTCACGACGAAGAAGTCGGGGCACACATTCTTCTTGGGGTTGCCGAGGACGAAATTCAGGAACATGTTGCCGCCGACGTAGACGTTTGCATCGCGCGCGAAGAAGCGCTTGACGATATCAAGCCCTTCGCAAATGTTCGTAACGTGTCGTGCCGTCTCACCCATCGGTTTGCCGTCCGAATCGGGGTAGCAAACGTGGTCGCGGACCGGCAACCGTTTTGTCGCCGTCGTCATCGTTCGCTCCTCCAGGGTTCCGGGTCGCCACGATCATACCAGGACGTCCGTGACACGTAAACGGCTCATAGCGGCCGACGCCCCAGTCGCAGCGAATTCACCACCACCGACAGCGAGCTGAGGCTCATCGCGGCGCCTGCAACGATCGGGTTGAGCAGGCCCAGCGCCGCCAGCGGCACGGCCAGGGCGTTGTAGACGAACGCCAGGAACAGGTTCTGCCGGATCGCCCGCAGCGTTAGCCGGCTCAGCCGCCGCGCTCGCGCCACGCCGCGCAAGTCGCCGCGTACCAGCGTCACGGCGGCGCTCTCCAGGGCGACGTCCGCCCCGGTGCCCAGCGCGATGCCGACGTCCGCCTTCGCCAGCGCCGGGGCATCGTTGACGCCGTCGCCGGCCATCGCCACGACGCGGCCCTCGCCCTGCAAGCGCGTAACCACTTCCGCCTTGCCGGCCGGGAGAACCTCGGCAACGACTTCGGAGATTCCCAGCTTTCGCGCCACCGCCTCCGCCGTCGTGCGGTTATCGCCGGTCACCATCACCAGCCGCAAACCGTCTGCGCGCAGCAACCGGATCGCCTCGGGCGTGGAAGCGCGGATCGGATCGGCGACGGCGATCAGTCCGGCGAGACGCCCATCCACCGCGATCAGCAGGACCGTGTTGCCGTCGGCACGCAGCGTCTCGGCCTGTTCTCGCAGCGCGCCGGCGTCGATGTTGCGCTCCGCCAGCAGCGTCGCCGTCCCGATCAGGACGGCGCGACCGGCGACGATACCAGTCACGCCGCGGCCGGTGTGCGACTCGAAATCGGTTACGCGCTCGAGGCCGATGCCGCGTTCTTCGGCGCCGCTCACCAGCGCCGCGGCCAGGGGATGTTCGCTCGCCCGTTCCAGGCTCGCGGCCAGGCGCAACAATTCCGCCTCTGAAAGCGCTGGCTCTTCGCCGCTGTTTACCGTGAGGGTGTTTGATCCGCGCGAAACGTAAACATGGGTGACGCGCGGCTTGCCTTCCGTCAGCGTGCCCGTCTTGTCGAGTAGCAACGTGTCGGCGCGCGCTAACACTTCCAGGGCCGTGGCGTCGCGGATGAGCACGCCCTGCCCGGCGCCGCGGCCGACGCCGACCATGACGGCCATCGGCGTCGCCAGCCCCAGGGCGCACGGGCAGGCGATCACCAGCACCGACACGGCGGCCCGCAACGCATGCGTCAACCGCTCCGGAGCGGCATCGAAGACCATCCACAGGACGAAACTCAACAGAGCGATGGCCAGCACCGCCGGCACGAAGACGCGGGCGACGCGGTCCACCAACCGCTGCACCGGCGCCCGGCTGCGCTGAGCCTCGGCGACGAGGCGGACGACGTGGGCCAGCAGGGTCTCGGCGCCGACGCGCTCAGCCCGCATCAGCAAACTGCCGGTGCCGTTGACCGTGCCGCCGATTAGCTTCAGGCCCGGCACTTTCTCTACGGGCACCGATTCCCCGGTCAGCATCGACTCATCGACGGCGCTGCGGCCCTCGGTGACGATGCCGTCGGCCGGCACGCGCTCGCCAGGCCGGACGCGCAGCACGTCGCCGGGCTGCACCAGTTCCAGCGGCACGTCGCTCTCCGTGCCGCCGGGCGCAACGAGGCGGGCGGTCTTCGGCGCCAGGCCGAGCAGCTTGCGCACCGCCGCCCCGGTCTGCCCGCGCGCCCGTAATTCCAGCACCTGCCCCAGCAGCACCAGCACGACGACCGCCGCCGCCGACTCGAAGTAGAGGTCGTGTCCGAGCGCCTCCGGCAGCAGCAGGGCCGTCGCGCTCCAGACAAACGCGGCGCCGACGCCGAGGGCGATGAGCGTGAACATGTTGGAGTTGAGCGTCCGCACCGACGTGGCCGCCCGCTGCCAGAAGGGCCAGCCGCACCAGAAGACGACGGGCATCGTCAGCAGCAGTTGCAGCCAGCCGTGGGCGTGCGGCGCGACGAAGTGCATGGCCAGCAGCGGCAGCGTCAGGACGGCGCCGATGACGAAGCGGCGCGTCATGTCCACGAGTTCGGGGTTCGGCCCCTCTTCGGCGGCGGCGACGCGCGGCTCCAGCGCCATGCCGCACTTGGGGCAAGGGCCGGGCCGGTCGCTGCGCACCTCCGGGTCCATGGGGCAGACGTACTCGACTGCCGCCCCAGCAGGCGCTATCCTCGGTTCGACACGTGCTTGCGTTTCGCGATAACGCGCCGGATCGGCGCGAAACTTCGTCGCGCAGGACGAAGCGCAGAAGTAGTAGGTGCGGCCCTCGTATTCGACCGTCGCGGCGGCAGTGGCGGGATCGACGGTCATGCCGCACACCGGGTCGAGGACGCCGGCGGGATTGGGCGGCGTGAGCAGGGTGAGCGAGGAGGAAGTATTCATCGAGGTGGTTCCCGCGGCGGCACGAGGAAGATCGTGCCGCCAGTGTCATTCTACGGGAACGCGCGGGAGGGTCGCTCACCGGTCGAGCTTCCCAGAGTCCAACCCGCATGATACACTACTAATCCATTCTCAAATACTCGTTTCAACACAGGGCAACAGTCATGCAGAAAATTCGGATCCCTCCCGAACAATGGGGAGAAGTATGGCGAACGCTGGTGGCTACAGGGCCGATTTCCAGGGTTAGCGATGAACCCATCTATCTCGTGACCGATCAGCAACTCCGCTTATTGCGTCGCAAGAAACTCCCCTTCGAGCTGCTCGTCACGCCTAACGGAAACACCCGGAACGAGAATAATGGCTAAAGCCGCGCGCCGATACGATCTCTACCTGCCACTCACCTACAACGATGGCCGTTCGATTCCGGATGAACATTTCGATACCGTCGAGAGACGACTGCTAGCAAGGTTCGGAGGTGTGACGTCACAGCGGCGCGACTTTCCGTTGCGCGGCGTCTGGCTGGGAGAGACTCAGCTGTATCACGATCAGGTAATCGTGATGACGGCCCTGGACTTTCGGCGGCTGGGCAGCATGCGATTTGTCGTGCAATTGAAACGAGACCTCCTCCGCGCGTTCGACCAGTTAGAGATCCTCATCACGGAGTCTTCGCTGCGCGTGCATTGATGCAATGACGCGCTCACCTGCTCCGCTCCGTGCCGCTTTTTGCCAAACGACACGTGGACCGGCCGCGCCTCAAGTCACTTCGGATTGTTGCGGCGTTCCTTGTCTTCCTCCTCAATGTAGATCGTCGCGTGCAGCGCCAGCACCAGGACGCGGTCTTTCGCCTTCGCCGCCGGCGAGCGATAGCCCACCGCCGCTAGCGCCCAACTGCCGTCGCTCACCACGACTGTCGCCGTTGCCGTCGTCTCGGCAAGGTCCGGCACCTCGATCGTGACCAACTCCTCCGACAGCGGTGGGTATACCTGCCGTTTCTTCAGCTCAAGCAACTCCGTCGTCTTCTGGGCTATCTTCAGCGAGACAAATCTACGATCGGGACTAATTTCCGGCGTCACGCGAAAGCTCACGCCCTGAAAGCCGAGGCCGTACTCGTTGACCTGCTTTTTCTCGCCTGCCTGCGCCTTCTCGATGAAAGTAAACGCTTGCCGCACCGACAGCGGCTGAGCCTCCCTGCGGTTGGCGATCGGCAGAGCGTTGGCGACGACCAGCGTGCCCTTCTTGCGCAGCAGCGCGACGACGGTCTCCTCGACTTCGGCGGCGGGTCGGCGTTTTAGCTCTCGTTGGATCTCTTTCTCGAAGACGGCCCGGTCGATCTCGAACAGGTCGGCGCGGAGGTTGACGTCGATGTCGAGCCTGCCCCGCAGTGCGGCCAGCAGTTCGACAATTTCCTTGTGGTGCTTCGCGGTCGTGGTGATTTCCAGCTTGGCGCCGTTCAGCTCGCGCAGCCGGCTCTCGCCCTCCTTCTCGCCGCCCCAGCCGCCCTCGTGGACGGTCGAGACGATCCGACGCGCAACCTCGTCGATGCGGTCATAGCCGGTGCGGCCACCAGGCCGATGGATCAGACCGGCAATGTCATAAACGACGGTCCGCGCCCCTCCATCCACCACCGGCTTGTCGGCGGCGCGGATGACCGCTGGATTGGACAGGCTCAGCGCGAACAACAGCGCGAGGATGTGAAATCGGGACATGAAGTTTTCTCCGGAGAGTCTGTCCTGGGAAGTCGGTGTTTTCAACGAGCCGCGACC
>JBBQPD010000526.1:0-5039 GCA_038331535.1 Gemmatales bacterium
CCCGTCGCCGGGGCGAAGGCGTTCGCCCCCACCAGCCTCGACCTGCCGCCCGATTTCCTTCCCACGGCGGCGGGCGTCGCGGCCTTCCTCGGCCATCTTTTCCCCGTCTATTTGCGCTTCCGCGGCGGCAAGGGTGTCGCCACGGGGGCCGGTGCGGTCGTCGTGCTGACGCCGATCCCCGCCGCGATTTCCTTGCTCGGCTGGGTCGCCGCGCTGGTCGTGACGCGCTATGTTTCGGTGGCTTCGCTCTTCGCCTGTGTGCTGCTCTGTGGAGCCCGGCTCGCCCTGACGCCGGGAGCGTTCGACCGGGAGTACGTCGTCGTCACGGCGTTCTGTTTTGTCGCCGCCGCGCTCGTCTTCGTCCGCCACCACGCCAACCTGCGCCGCCTTCTTCAGGGCACCGAGAGTCGTCTTCAGGAAACCCACGCCATGTTGCTCCTCGGAAAAACCATTCACGTCCTCGCCATCGGCCTGTGGTTCGGCACCGCGATCTTCTTCGTGGTGGTTGGCCTGCTGCTGTTCGGCAACTTTGAGAGAGAGGCGACCAAGACGGAGGACACGCCGTTTGTTTGGATGCCCCGCGTCAAAGCGTATGAAGCCGCCCGGCCGCTAGCCGAGAAGAACGATCTACCCACCTGGATGCGGAAAGAGCCGGGGACGCGCGCCGCCGGGTTCGCCGTCGGTCCGATGTTCGCCTGGTACTTCGGCATTCAGGAAGTGTGCGGCCTGCTGGCGGCGGCGACGGCCCTGGCCTGGACGGCCTCGCACAAGGCGCGCGTTCATCGGCTGCGGGCTTACCTCTTGCTCGCGGCGTTAATCAGCGTTGTCGCCGGCAATTGGCTGGAGGGTCAGGTCGCCGCGCGGACCGGGCCACGCAACGTCTTGTCGGATGCCGCGCTGGAGGAACCGACGGCGGACAACATCGCGAAAGCCGAGGCGGCCCGGTCGGAGTTCGGGAAGTTGCACGGCTACAGTATGATGCTGAACCTGGTGACGCTGCTCCTCGTCACGGCGGCGATGGCCCTGGCGGCACAATTGCCGACGTCGGCTGATACGCCGTCCGGTCCCTCGACGAACGGACACGCCGGCGGCAAGGAACAGGCGCGGCCTACGGGTACGGTGGCGTTATGAACCGCGCCGGATACGAAGGAGCCGCGCACGCAGTAAGCGGGGACAAGGTCCGCTTATTGCGCGCGCGGCTCCTTCGTATCCGGCTGCTGCTGCGTCAGGCAGTGCAGCGTGCCCAGCCCCCAGATCAGATCGCCGGCGTGGATACCGACGACCGTGCGGCCGGGGAACAGGTCGGCGAGGATGCCGAGCGCCTTACGGTCGTTCGGATCGTTAAACGTCGGCACCAGGACGCGCGTAGTGGCGATGTAGAAGTTCGCGTAACTCGCCGGCAAGCGCTGCTGCCGGAAGAACAGCGGTGCCGGCATCGGTAGCGTCACGATCTCCAGCGGCCGGCCTTCAAGGTCGGTCATGGCGCGCAACCGCTCCAGGTTTTCGCGCAGCGGCAGGTAATTGGCGTCCTTTTGATCCTCTTCGACAACCGTGACGATGGTGCGCGGGCTGACGAAACGGGCGAGGTCATCGACGTGGCCGTGCGTGTCGTCGCCGGCGATCCCGGCGTTCAGCCATAACACCTTGCGAACGCCGAGATAGCCGCTCAGCACCGTTTCGAGTTCCGCTCGGCTCAGGTCCGGGTTGCGGGCCTGGATGGGGCTGAGCAAGCACTCTTCGGTCGTCAGCAGCAAACCGGCGCCGTTGACGTCGATGCTGCCGCCCTCCAAAACGACGCGCTGGCCGCGGCATTCGGGCTGCCAGCTCCGCAGCTGGAGGCGCTCCGCGATCCAGGCAGGCACGGCGTCGTCATTCTGCCAATCGTCGTACTTGGCCCAGGCGTTGAACCGCCAGTCGGTGACGGCTATTTCGCCCTTGTCGTCGCGCAGGAACAGCGGGGCGTAGTCGCGCGTCCAGACGCGATCGGTGCGAACGTGGAAGAACTCGACGCGGCCGAGGTCCACCCCGCGTTTGCGGAGCGTCGCCGTCGCCCGCCGCTCGGCCGCGGCGTCATTAACGAGAATGCGCACGGTCTCGGAGAGAGCGAGATGGTGGACAATATCCGCGTAGACCCAGGGGATGGGGCCGAACTTGCCTGGCCAGTCGTCGCGCCGGTGCGGCCAGGCGATCCAGGTTGCCTCGTGCGGCTCCCATTCGGCGGGGATACGAAAGCCGAGTAGCGCGGGGTGGAGGGAGGTAATCATCGTGCGGGGTCATCGTCGTTGCGGGCCATGACTCGATTCGCTGGTGATTGTACGGACCGGCCGGCGCTTCTAGCATGAAACGTGAGTAGTGTCGCCGATTGCCGCTTGCGGCTTCGCGGCGACGGACCGCTAAGCCGCAAGCGGCAACACTACCGAATCGTGAGGTGAAGCCCGTGGAACCCGAACGCGGGGCGTGTCCGTTCTCGGATTTTAAGCCGCTGCCTCTGCTCGGCAATCCGCACGTGCAAACGCTGCTGGGGCACCTGCTGCGCGGCCCGTCGGTCCGGTTGCCGACGCGGCGGCGCGTCGTCTGGATGCCGGACGGCGATGGGCTGATGCTGCACGAAACGGTGCCGCCCGGTTGGACGGCCGGCGGCCCGATCGCCGTCCTCGTCCATGGGATGACCGGTTCGCACGCCTCGGCGGGCATCCAGCGTCTCGCCGTCTTGTTGCTGGAGCGTGGGGCGCGCGTTATCCGACTGGACCAGCGCGGGGCCGGAGCCGGGCTGGCGCTGGCGCGCGGAGTTTACCACGCCGGCCGCTCCGACGACGTGCGTACGGTGTTGGAGGAGATACACCGGGAAAATCCGGCGTCGCCGCTGCTGCTGGCTGGCGTCTCACTCGGCGGCAACGTGGCGCTGAAGCTGGCGGGCGAAGCCGGCGCGCTGACGGTGCCTGGACTGGCGCGCGTCGCCGTCATCGCCCCGCCGATCGATCTGGAACGCTGCTCCGCCCTGCTCGCTCACCGCCGGAATCGGATTTACGAGAGCCATTTTGTCCTCGAATTGCTCGCCGAGGCCGCCAAACGGCACCGCTTCTTCCCGGACCAGCCGCCGCCGCGCTTCCCGCGGCGGATGACCGTGCGCCTCTTCGACGACCTGTACACGGCGCCGCGCGCCGGTTTTCACGACGCGGCCGATTACTATCACCATTCGTCCTCCGCCCCCTATGTCGCGCGCGTCGTCCTGCCGACGCTGATCCTGACCGCACGCGACGATCCGTTCGTTGCGGTAGAGCCGTTTGAGGAGTTGGCGCCGCCGCCGAACGTCACGCTGCGCATCCTGCCGAACGGCGGCCACGTCGGCTTTCTGGGCCGCGACGGCCTGGGAGGCATCCGCTGGGCGGAACGACGACTGGTGGAGTGGTTGCTGGAAAAATGATCCGTGGTAGTGCCGCTTGCGGCTAGAGGCTGGCCGCGTAGCACGGCTGTTGTTGGCGAGGCCACGGCCGAGCTTGCTACACGGCCCCGACTACCTGACCTGCGCCATCGTCACCGCGCAGGCCACGAAGAAGAAGACGGTCACGGCCCCGATCACCGCCAGAATGACGAGTACCGTCATCCCCATCCCTTTCAAGAAACTCATCACGATCCCCTTCAACCCAAAAACCGTGCTCAGTACTCTCGGAGAAACGCACGACGGAAAGGAGAGTCAGGCGGTGTTACGGGAGTTCGGCGCGGCCTCTCCCTCGTGTCGTTCTTGCGCCGCTGTGAATGCGGCGCCAACCGCGACGACAAAAACCGCTCCCAGGACAAGCAGGGCCGCCCAGGGTTTCCCGCCATCCGCCGAACGAGTCGCCCCAACACCGAGGGCCGGCAGCAACAGGCCGATGCCGACAAGGACTACCATCACGCTCAGCCCGGCGGCGAAGAAGCGCCCGGCCAAGCGGAGTTCCGCGCCAGCCGAGATGCCGCGAGCGCCCACCTTGGCCTCCTGTGCCAGACGCCGCGCCTGCCGCGCCGCCTGCCCCGCGAGGGTTCCGCAGGCCAGGAGTGCGAGCACAAGGACCGCCTGCTGCGTGCGCGGCACGCGCAGTTCCGGGCTGGCGTAGTAACGCTGGTAGCCGACGACTCCGACGACGTAATGGCCCAGGAGAAAGGCGTAAGCGGCCACCGCGCCCAGGGTGGCCACGTAGACGGGGGCCACAATCAGACGCAACGGGGCGGCGGCGATGACGATGAAGTACAGGACGAGCAGGGGACTGCGCGGACCGCCAGCGAGCAGGACCAGCGCGGTCACCATGCTGAGATCCCAGACGGTCGCCCAGCCAGCGAGAGCGGTCGGCGCCGGCCGCCGCGACAGCAGGAAATACAGGGCGGCAATGCCGACGGACCAGACCAGCGCCAGGCCCGTGGCCGCCAGGTGGTAGTTCCCGCCCACTGCGAGGTCGTCCGAGGTTGCCACGTTAATCAGGTGGTAGGCGTAGAAGGCGACGAGGGAGGCCAGGCGGATCAAGTTGACGCGTATTTCACCCACCCACGCCTCGGCCCGCTCGACGCCTTCCGGGCCGGCGAGCGGCAAAGCAGTCGCCGCGGCATGGGGAGCGTTTTTCTGCGTCACGGTTGACTCCCTCGAAGTGAGCGAAACGCGGCCAAGCCGCAACAGGTTCGCAACCACACAAAACCCGTCTGGCTGAGAGCCGACAGCTATCAGCTATTAGCTGTCAGCCAGATTTCGGCTGAACTTCTCCGCATCTTGCGGAGAAGCTCAGAGAGAAGAATCTACGCTTTTTCTGGGACTTTGCCCGGAAAAAGTGGCCCCTGCGGGGCAGTTCCTCAGCTGTCTCCGATGCTTATCGGAGACTTATCATGGCTGCGACGGACCCGTTGAGCGTTGCTTACGCGGACTTGCTGACCGGCCATTACGATTGCGTGGACCGGATCATTCTGAACTCGTATTTTCCGTTCGCCTGGGGCCCTGGCGGCTTTCGCCTGTGCTGGCGCAGCCTGGAAGGCAGCGACGACACGCTCGACATCGCCCAGCTGATTCGCAGGGC
>JBBQPD010000527.1:0-5022 GCA_038331535.1 Gemmatales bacterium
GGCCGCGGTCTCCTCCGTGATTGCCTGGCCCTCAACAGCCTGGGCCGCGTCGTCCGCCACGTGCGGCGTCGGCGCCACGTGGCCCAGCACCACGCGAACGTCCTTCGCCTTGCCGTCGTCGTAATTGAACGCCACCCCTACATGCACCAGCGGCCAGTCGTAGGACTGCTTGTGCCGCACCTCGTAGCTGGCGCTCTTCTTGCCCGCGCCGCGTGGGATCGTCACCGCCAGCACCACCTCGTTCGGCGCCAGCACGTGCTCGCGGTCTTCCGGGCCGCTCGGCGCGTGGTAGAACTCGGACAGCTTCACCGTTCGCTTGCCCTTCGGCCCCAGCACCTCCGCCGTCGCTCCCAGGGCGATCAGCACGGGCGCCAGCGTCGAAGGGTGGACGATGACGCACTTGTGGCCCTTCGTGAACACCGCGTGGTAGCGGTTCTCGCCGCCCACCGCGTAACACTTGTCGCCGCCCTTGAGGAGGCAGCGGACGTGTTCGTCGCGGAAGTACCAGCAACGGTTGCGCTGGCACAGGTTGCCGCCGAGCGTGCCCATGTTGCGAATCTGCGGAGTGCCCAGCTCGCGCGCAGCCGTGGCCAGGCCCGGGTAGGCGGACTGCACCGCCTTATTGTCGGCGATATCGACCACCTTGACCCCTGCCCCGATCCGCAGGCCGGTGCGCGTCTCACTCTCGTCGATCGACGTCAGCCCCGCGACACCGCCCAGGCTGACGACCTTGTCCGGTTGGGCGATGTACTCTTTCTGTAGCTCAAGCAGATCGGTGCCGCCGCCCAGCAGCTCGGTCGTGCCCCACTTGGCGTCGAGCAGCGCAACCGCTTCGGTGGCGGTTTTGGGGCGGTAGTACGTGAAGTTCTTCATGGCTTATTTCCCCCCTTGCGCCAAAGCCGCGAGGACGCGGTCCGGCGTGAACGGCGTGTGCGCCACCCGCACACCGAGCGCATTGAACAGAGCATTCGCAATGGCCGCGTGCGTCGAAATGGTCGGCGGCTCGCCGATGCCAATGACGCCGCGCTCCGGCATGTCGTACATTTCGACGATGATCTGCGGCATGTCCTTGATACCGCCCAGCTTGTAGAACTCCATGTCGGCGTTGACCTGGCGGCCCGTCGTCCGGTCCATGATGCGCTCCTCGAAGAGCGCGTAGTTGACGCCCATGATGACGCCGCCGGCCACCTGTGTGATACAGCCGGTCCTGTTGACGATCAGGCCGCAGTCCTGCACGGCCACGACCTTCGTGCAGCGCACCACGCCGGTCTCGGTATCCACCGACACCTCGGCGACCTGCATGCCGCCGACGCCCACGTTGGACACGCCCTTGTTCTCCGGCTGGATCGATTGGGCGAACGTCCAGGAACCGGTGCCCTTGGCCTGGTCCATGCCGAGCTTGGCGCAGAACTCCTTCCACGACCAGCTCTTTTTGCCCTTGGTATCGACGACCTTGCCTTCCTCGATCGACAGGTCGGCCGCGTCCACCTTCAGCTTGGCGCCGACCTTCGCGAAGAGATCGTCTTTCGCCGCCGTGGCCGCGCGGAGGGTGGCCGGCGCCTGCGATGGACAGGTGGTGCTGCCGCCGGAACCGGTCGAGGCGCCGAGCGGACTCTCGCCGATCTTGACCGTGACCTGAGCCACATTCAGGCCGAGGATTTCGGCGGTGACGATGCCCGTCACCGTGCGCTGCGACGTGCCGAGATCCTGGGTCGAGGACTGGGCCGTCACCGAGCCGTCGGCGGCGATGATGACGGTGCATTCGTTGGCCTGCGGGCTGGCCTGGCCGCCCCAGGTGTGCAGCGCCATGCCGATGCCGTGCTTCACCGTGCCCTTGCCGGCGCCGGGCGGGTGCCACTTCTTCTTCCAGTCGCTGAGCTTGGCGATCATTTCCATCTCGGTCGTATAGATCGAGTGGCGTAGTGCGGCGAACGACTGCGGCGCGTTCGGGACCGCCATCGGATCGCTCGACGGCAGGTTGATCCGGCGTACCTCGAACGGGTCCATGCCGATCTTGGCGGCGAAGTCGTCGAGCGCGCAATCGGTCAGGTAACAGCTCAGCGGATGACCGGGGGCGCGCATGGCCCGCTGGGCGCCGGTGTTCAGACGGATGACCGTGTGCTTGCGCTTGTTCTGGAACGGGTAGACATAAGGCAGCGGTCCGACCGTGGCACCGTTGCCGACGCCGGGCGTGCCGTAGGAATCGACTTCGAAGGCGGTGACCTTGCCGTCCTTCGTGCCGGTGACCTTCACCTTGCCGTAGGCCGAGGGCCGATTGCCCGCCGCCGTGATCTCCGAGGCGCGGTCGAGCATGAGCTTGACCGGTTTCTTCGTCTTGCGGGCCAGCTCGGCGGCGACGATGCCCTGAATGTCCGGGCCGAACTTGCTGCCGAAGCCGCCGCCCACATTGTGCGTGATGCACTTGACCTTGCTCGGAGGCAGGTCGATCGCCTGGGCCGTGAAATGCTTGGACAGCTGGTCCGCCGTGCCAAAGACCGCCTGCGTCGATGCCCACACGGTCAGGCCGCCGTCCTGGTCCCACTCGGCGACGAGGCCGTGCGACTCCAGGCACTGATGGCAAATGGTCGCGCAGCCGTACTCGCCTTCGTGGGTGACGGCGCCCTCGGCGGCCATGCCTTTCTCGAAGTCGTCGGTTTTGCCCTCGACCGGCGGGCGGATATTTTGCCGTTCCTTCCTGGGGCCGACCGGCGAGACCGTCTTCTTGTCGCCCTTGAGGGCGTCTTCTTCGAGGACGAGGTGTTCGAGCACGGTGTACTCGATCTTGATCGCGCGCAGGGCGTCGTGGGCCTGCTCTTCGGTGTCGGCGGCGAGGGCCAGGACTTCATCGCCGGCGTAGAAGACTTCCTCGCCTGCTTTGAGAACGAGATGAACGCCGCGGACGCCGGGCATCTTTTCGGCGGCGGTGGTGTCGATCGACTTGATGGTAGCGTGCGCGTACGGCGAGCGCAGCATGAGGGCTTGCAGCATGCCGACGCGATTGACGTCGAAGCTATATTTCGCCGTGCCGGTCGCTTTGGCGGGGCCGTCGATGCGGCTATGTTTCTTGCCGATTAAGCGGCGCTTTTCGGGCCAAGCGGTTGCCATGAGGAGCCTCCCTTCCAAGTGTGCCGCTTGCGGCTTAGCGGTAGCACGCGCTAAGCCGCAAGCGGCGAGGAGTTATCGTTTGCACAGGGCCGCGATGGCTTCGCGCATCTGGGAGTAAGTGCCGCAGCGGCAGATGTTGCCAGCTAACGCCTCCTCGATCTCGGCCGGGGTGGCGTTGGGGTTTTTGTCGAAGGCGGCGCGCATGGCGACGACGAAGCCGGGCGTGCAGAAGCCGCACTGCTGGGCGTCGTGTTCGACGAAGGCGGCCGGGATGGCGTCGAGCTTGCCCTTGTCGACGAGCGATTCGGCGGTGCGGATTTTCTTGCCCTGTGCTTCCAGGGCGAGCACGGAGCAGGAGTAGACCGCTCGGCCGTCGAGCATGACGGTGCAGGCGCCGCAGGTGCCGCGGTCGCAGACACGCTTACAGCCGGTGACGTCCAGGTAATTGCGCAGGGCGTCGAGCAGCGTGACGCGCGGCTCGACGGCCGACGTCATCGGGGAGCCGTTGACGTCGAGAGTCAGTTTGACGGCGGCCGGCCCCATCGCCGGAGTGGCCGCTTTTTCCTCGGCAAATGCCGACGGCGCGGTGGTCAGCGGGACGAGGCCGACGGCGGCGCCGGCGCCGGTGCCGCGAAGGAACGCGCGGCGCGACAGGCCGGGTTCGTTTTGGTTGCGTCCCTGTGAGTCGCTCATCGTTCGGGAGCCTCCCTAGTGTGGGTAACGCAGACGTGTAGGGGGATATTACGAGCACGGCGCGGCGCGTGCAAGGATTTTGTTTATTGCCCTTCCGGTTGTCCGCCACATGGAATTCGGCCGTGCGCTCGTACCCAGCAGCAATTGAGTACGAGAAAGAGCTGATAGCTGTTAGCTGACAGCTATCAGCTTTTGATCTTCCGATGGTCTTCAGCCGCATGATATCAATAAACGGCATCCATTCCGAGGTGGTGCGCTGCGCGACGGTCCCTTATAATCCACCGCAGTCCACAGAACTTTTGATTTGGAGGCGTGCGTGCCCGAATTGCCGGAAGTCGAAACGGTGGTCCGCGATCTGCGACCCCACCTGAGTGGCCGCAGCTTCGACGCCGTGCGCGCAGGTAAGAAGGCGTTGCGCAAACCGTGGCGGCCGTCCTGGAATGCCAAGCTCGTCGGCCGCATCGTCGAGGGCGTCCGCCGCCGCGGCAAATGGATCGTCCTCGATCTGGGTGACGGCGGCCATCTCGTCGTCCACCTCGGCATGACGGGACAGTTTCGGGTCTTCGACGCTGGCTCGGCGCTCATGAACCACACGCACCTGGTCTTCCGGCTGGACGACAGCCGCGAACTGCGCTTTCGCGACGTGCGCCGCTTCGGTAGCGCGACGTTATTCGCCGACCGCGCCGACCTCGACTCTTTTTTCGAGAAGGCGAAGCTTGGGCCGGAGCCGTTCGACCTTGCCGCCGATACGTGGCGGGATTCGCTCGCGCAGACCGACCGGTGCCTCAAGGCCGTGTTACTGGATCAGCGTGTCGTCGCCGGCGTCGGCAACATCTACGCCGACGAGGCGCTGTTCGAGTCGAAACTGCATCCGGCCCGGATGGCCCGCTCCCTCAGCGCGGCCGAGGCGAACCGCCTGCGCAAGGCCATCGTGACCGTGCTGGAGCGGGCCATCGAGTGCCGCGGATCGAGCATGCGCGACTATGTCGATGGCAACGGCGACAAAGGCTCGTACCAGAAGGACCGCCGCGCCTACGGCCGCACGGGTCTGCCCTGCCGCCGCTGCGAGACGCCCATCGTCCGCGTCCGCATGGCCGGCCGCTCGACGCATTTTTGCCCCACCTGCCAAAGGAGGAATGCAGAAGTCGGAATTCATAATTCAGAATTAATTAATTAATTAGTCTTCATTATTGAGGATGGAGTTGTGTTTTTTAGTATAGAGCC
>JBBQPD010000528.1:0-5012 GCA_038331535.1 Gemmatales bacterium
ACCGGTAGCAGCAAGGAACCGGGGCTGGAGAGGAGGTCGCGCGTTTCCAGATGTTCCAGGCCGAGGCGACAGGAGGGCCGGCGGCGGGAAGAACGCGCTCGTTGCGGTGCAGGACCCCAAATTGTCATCAACGGACCTCTCGAATGAGTCCGTAGTCCTTTTTCCGATCCATGCGTCCTGCCTCGGGTGCGGAAAGTCCACGAACGAATACTTGGGGAGGTTCGGTGTGTACAAGACGGCGCGGGCCATGAGCGGCGTCCCAGAGCTATCTGCGGAACTGTAGCTTGTGATTCGGGCAATGGCAAAATTAGAACAATCGGAATAACCGCTTTTTTCATCAAAGATGGGAAAATTAGGTCGTGTCCTATCTGGCTTGTCGCCTTCTAGCCAGTGTCAACACGATGTCAATCGTTTAACCGCCGGGTAGCTCACCCATTCCTTGGTGGTCCAAATGTGATCGGTCAACCCGGCCACCATCGCTGGCGTGCGCTGCTCGTACTGGTTCGCCGCCACCTTCACCCGTAAGGTCCGCACCGGCCAACAAAAGTTGTAGCTGTACATCGTGAAGTAGGTCATGGCCTCATGCGCTTCCCAATCCTTGGCGAAGCAACACGTCTTCCGCACGTTGCGCCGGTTCCGATTCCGGTCACTGCCGTTGTGCCGCTCCACGAAGGCACTGTTCACCACCGTGCTCACCAGGGACAGGGCCAACGCCGCCAGCACCGCCCGCAGCGTCCCAAACACTACTCGGGTCGTCACCTTGACCACGCAGCCATTCTGCCGCTCCTTGTGAACGGTCGCATACTTCAGCTTCTTGGGGAGTACCTTCTTGGGTTTCTGCGGCCGGCCCGTACGGGGGACGGCCTTGGCCACCCCCTAGGCCTCGTAGATGGCTGTCTTGTAAGCCGGATACTCATCGGACGTCATCAGCTTCATGATCCGGCCGCCGGTGCGTTCTTGGAAGTCCTGCACCAACTGCTGGACCTTGTCCTCCGTCCGCTTGCCAGGCACCACGCTCACGACCAAGCGGTATTCCGGGTCAAAGGCCACAGGATCCCCGTTGTCTCCTTGTCGGGCATCGCCCGGCTCCGCGGGATCACAATGCTTCTCCTTCTTGCCGACAAAAGCCCACTTCTCCTCGAACGGGACCGCGCGGGTCTGAGGGGGAGAAAGCCACGTGTTCGTCGTGGAGTTCGTGGGCGTGTTGGCCGGCCACCACGGCCAAGCGGACGACCGTATTCTTGTTGACCCCGACCAGGCGACTGGTCTGCCGGACTCCACAATCCTCCTGAAGATGGTGCAGCACGGCCACGGCCTTCTCCGCGGGTAGTTTACAGCGGTACAGGGCAGTGCCCTTGCGTTCCGAGAAGCGTTGCTGGCAGGTCCGACAGGCCAGGACACGGGTGGCTTTGCTCGCACCGTAGGAGAAGCAGACCCGCAAGTTGTCCAAGCCCCGACGGCCGTAGTCCGTGCATTGGGGGTTCAGGCAGCAGAAGATTTTCAGGTCGTCCCTAGCTCATCCAGTCTTCGACGGGCGAAAGAAAGAGGGGCCATGCAGCTGCAATCAACCTAAAAAACAACTGCGCAGGAGGCAATACTGATAGGACACGACCAAATTGGCGGGGACGGCGCAATTGGCCGAACCATTGACAAATTTGCACTAGGAGGTGAGAATCACCGTATGAGTATTACTGAAACACGCAGCGACGCCGTACTCGAGAAGGCCGACCAGGCTGCGGTCTACGAGAAGCTGCTCACCGGCAAGCCGCTCGATCCCGAGGTGTACGCTCGCGTCCGGGCCAGGGCCGAGAGGATTACCGAAGACCTGCGTAAGAAGTACGGCGAGATGAACATCTCCGCCGATCTCATCCGCGAAGTCCGTGACGAAGAATGAAGTACGTCCTCGATTCGTCGGCCGCGTTGCCCTGGATCTTACCGGAGGCGCTGTCGCCGCAAGCGAATCAGCTGCGCGACGACTATCACAACGCGATTCACAAGCTGATCGCGCCCGACATTTTCCCCGCCGAAGTCTTCAATTCCGTGCTCAAAGCCGAGCGCATGAGGCGGATGTCCGTCGGTACCACCGAAAACCTGTTCTTATCGATCGCGGCCGACAGGCCGGCTTTGCATTCGTACCTGCCGCTGATGTCGCGTGCCGGCGATATCGCATCCCGCTACCGCGTCGCGCTGCACGACTGCCTCTATATGGCCTTCGCCGAGCGTGAGGCATGCGAGGTCATCAGGTCGGATCACGGCATCTCCAGCCTTCAGTCGCAGTTTCCGTTCATCAAGCCGCTATCGTCGCTCTGATCGGCGTATTGAAAACCCTGCAATGGTCGTGTATCTTTTTTACCCCTACCAGGGCGCACGGTTCCTTCATGCGTAGCCGCCCAATTCGCGGATCTCGATCACGTTGTCGCCCGGACACTCCCGAGCGATTGCCACCGCTGCATCGTAGTTGTCGGCCTGGATAAGGTTGAAGCTGGCGACGAATTCCTTGGCTTCGACGTAGGGGCCGTCGGTCACGATTCCCGCCTTGATGAGCCGGCCGCTCGGTTTCAAACCATCGCCGCCGGGCAGGATCGACGCGCTGAACTTCTGCATCCAGGCGTACCATTGGCCCGCCAGGTCTTGCATTTCCTCGGGAGACGGCCGGGATTGGGGAGCGGTGGAATGGCGAAAGATGAACAGAAACTTCGGCATAAGACGGTTCTCCAAACGGTTTCACGTGCTTGGACCGGAGCCTTTTCCCCGGCCCTCCGGTGGTACAACGTACAAGGTACGACCGTTCGGACACTGCCACAGGTTATTTTGCGAGAGTACGTCGCTGTAAGCGATTGAAGCGCTGCGTAACCTGGAAGAGCAGCATCAGCCAGCGGTCAGGGTAGTCATCCTGAGCGACCTGTCCCGGCGCGGAGCCGGGCCGTCGAGACATGGAACACAATTCCTGTGCATGAGGGGCGACGCGTGAAACCAGGGCTCAAACACTCGCCCATTACACCAAACCTCCCGTCTTCACTGCCAGCCCAAGCTTGCCCTTAATTGGTCGGATCTGTGAAACGCAAGATTAAACAGCGCGGCAGCGCGAAGGGATTTTAAGTTATTACGAAAGGCTCACCGAAGCAGATGCCGTCGCTTGAATAAGGTCGAGGTCTGCCAGTGCCTGTGCCGTCACCTGATAGCGATCCTCCGGACGTTTGGCCAGCAGCCGCCGCACCACGTCGTTCAGGCCGTCGGGGATGGCTGGCTGAAACGTCTTCACATCCGCCACCCCTCCGCTGTGCACCTTAACGATCAGTTCCGGCAGGTTCGCTCCCTCGAACGGCGGTTGGCCGGCCAGCAGCGTATAAATCAGGGCGCCCAGGCTGTAGAGATCGGACCGGTGATCGACGTGGCTCATACCCTCCAAGCGCTCGGGGGCCATGTAGCGAACGTCGCCCAGCACTTCACCCGGCCGCGTCAAATGCGCCGCCAGGCCGCCTTCCATGGCCTTCGCCAGGAACAAGTCGCTCAGAAGTGCCGTCTGGTCCGCCGTGCGGATCATCACATTCTGCGGCGTCAGGTTGCGGTGAATGATCTTGCGCTCGTGGGCGAACACCAGGGCCCGCGCCAGGTGAACGCCGAACGTTAGCGCGACGCGCCACTCGACGCGGCTGCCGCCCACCCGGGCGATCATCGCACTCAGACTCTCGCCCTCAATGTATTTCATCGCGATGTAGCAGTACGGTCCCTTCTTTCCTGCGCCATAGACGGTCACAAGGTTCGGATGGCGCAGCGGCAGGGCGGTCCGCATCGAGCGAATGAAACGCAGGATTTCGGCGCTTTCGCGGGTGAACTCAGACCACAGCACCTTGAGGGCGATGGTTTTCTTCTTCTTCACGTCGAAGGCGCGGAATACGAGACCGGAGTTGCCGCGCCCCAGCAGCGGCCCGACTTCGTACTGGGCCAGCGTTTCGCCAGTCAACTCGGCCAGCCGCTCGGCCGGTAGCGACGGCACCGTAGCGTGTTTCAACGGCGTCGCTGGCCGGGTCACATCGAGGGGAAGCTCGGGATTGGTGGCTGCCGGGCGCAGCATCCGCGTCGCCGCCAGGCGATCGTTCGGCTCATCGGACATGGGCGGCGCGATGGTGGCCTCGTCAAGCCTGCTGTGCGCGCGCAGCCGCAGACCCAGGTGTGTCTCGCCGATCTGCAAGTATTCGCCGTCGCCGATGGTGCGCGAAGTGATTGCCTGGTTATTGACGAACGAGCCGGCGGCGCTACCGAGGTCAGTGACGACGAGACGGGCGCCGCTCAGCTCGACTCGGCAATGCAGCCGTGAGACATACAGATCCTTGAGGGCGACGTCGGGCTGTGGACCGCGGCCGATTTGCAGCGGCTTGCCTTCCGTCAGGGGGATGACCATCCCCCGATCGGGCCCGGCGATGACGACCAGTTGAGCGCTCATGACCGCTTCTTTTTAGGTGGCTCGCGCTGGAGCTGAAGGTATCCGCCGTTACTTCGCGCTCGGTACCGGAACTTCGACGACCAGCGAGCTTGTGTAACTGCGCGTGGTGAACGGCTTGCCGTCGTACATCCCCGTTTCGTCGAACTCTTTGGAGGCCAATAACCCGTAGCGTCCCGGCTTCGGAGACTTCAAGGTAAACAGCCCCTCCTTGTCCGACGTAAACACCGGAACTTTGTCGGTGTCCATATCGCCAGGGCGGTAGACTTCCACGTCGATTTTTTCGACCGGCTTACCACGGTAGAGCACCTGGAAAACCTCGGGGCCTTTATCCAGCCCGGGCACAATCTCTAGTCCGATCTCTGCCCACTCCCATGCCTTCTCCGTGTTCGGCGCTTTCTGTTCGGGGTCCGAAAGGTGGGCGATGGCGACGTTGGTAATCAGTTGGCCGCCCTTGAGGGTCGAAAGGCGGTTCTTCACGACCGCGACTGTCCGCGGGCCTGTCCCGGGACACGCCACCCTATACACGTCTTTCTCGGCCGTCCCTGTGACGATCTCGATGCGGCCACTG